>NZ_JBHFII010000049.1:66209-67120 GCF_057334215.1 Achromobacter maghribensis
GCCGGCACGTGCCCCGCGCATGAAGATTCAGGAATGGCGGCGGAACGACGCCAGGAATACGCCGGCCAGGATGAACAACGACCCGAAGGTGCGGTTCATCCAGCGGATGTGCTTGGCGTCGCGCAACAGGCGCAGCACGCGCGCCGCCAGCAGCGTATACACGCCCATGGCGACCAGATCGGTGAAGGCCAGCGTGCCGGCCAGCGCCGCGTACTGCGGCGTCAGCGCCAGCGCCGGGTCCACGAATTGCGGCACCACGGCCAGCAGGAACACCGTGCCCTTGGGGTTCATGGTGTTGATCAGGAACCCGCGCATGACGAGTTCCCGGATCGACGCCTGCTTGGGATCGCCCGCATCCACCGCGACAGGCGCGGCATCGGTGCGGATCTGGCGCACGCCCAGGTAGATCAGGTAGGCCACGCCCAGGTACTTGACCACATTGAAGGCCATTTCGGACGTAGCCAGCACCGCGCCCAACCCCACGGCCACGACGACAAACTGGAACAGGATGCCCATGATGAGGCCGGCCGTGTTCCAGTAGCCGCGTGCGAAGCCGTACTTCAAGCCAGAGGACATCGCGGAGATCGCGCCCGCCCCGGGTGAGAACGAAATGGCCCAGGAGGCCAGGAAGAACGTCAACCAGGTGGATAAGGGCATGATGGCGCGGGTCCTTGGATCGCAGGATTCGGGGTGTCGGTGATATTACCTGCTTGGTGTTACTTGCCCAGCAATGCCGCGCGCGGGCCGCCTGCGGGGCGCCCCTGAGCCGGCCGGGGAGCAGCCCCTTCCGGACGGCGCTGGCTTTGCTGCGGGCGGCTTTCGCCGCGGCCGGCGTGGGCCGGACGATCAGCAGGCTTGCCGTCGCGCGGGCCGCCATTGGCGCGGCCTTCGCCGCCGGCACGGGCCGGCGC
>NZ_JBHFII010000050.1:0-1986 GCF_057334215.1 Achromobacter maghribensis
GGCTGATGGCGCGCAACCTTGATGCGCCCGAGGGAATCTGAAGGCGGCGGCCGCAGGCCGCAACGAAGATGACAACGGGGCAGTCCGGAGCGAAGGCTCCGGACCGCAATCGTGGGCGCGCGCCATCAGCCCGACCCCGACGACGGGCGACCTACGAAGCTCTAACAAGCGACCTACGAAGCGCTAACAAGCACCCTACAAAGCCCCAACGAGCCCCTTGCGCCCCACATGCTCCAAAGGCAACTCCGCCCTCCCCGCCCCAAACAGCTTCTCCCGCAACGCCCCTTCCGCGTAAGCCGTTTTATAAGACCCCCGGCTCTGCAACTCCGGCACCACCAGATCGATGAAATCGCCGTAGCATTCGGGCGTTATCGTTCGCGCCAGGTTGAAGCCGTCGATATCCGTCTCGGCCACCCAGGTCTCCAGTTCATCAGCCACCTGTGCGGCGCTGCCCACCAGTGCCGGGTATCGCCCCCCTAACGCCATATCCGCCAGCAGATCCGTCACCGTGCGGTCCGTTCTGGCCACCGTCAGGTTTTTCACGGCCGACTCGATCGCGTTGTTCTTCACATACCGGATCGGCTCATCCGCGCCGTAGCGCGAAAAATCGATGCCCGTCGAACTGGCATAGTGCGCCAGACCCGCTTCCGGATTCGCGTAACGCAGATACTCCGCATGCTTCTCGCGCGCCTCGGCCTCCGTCTTGCCCACCACCACCGTCACGCCCATGAAGAACTTGATATCGCGCGGATTGCGGCCCTCGCGGGCGACCGACTCGCGTACCTCCGCCACCAGCTTGCGCAAACCCTCCTTGGTCTGGCTCGACACGAACACACATTCCGCGTGCCGCGCCGCGAACGCCTGGCCGCGACCCGACGAACCCGCCTGGTACAGCACCGGCGTGCGTTGCGGCGACGGTTCCGACAAGTGAAAGCCCTGCACCTTGTAATACTTGCCCTCGTGATCCACCCGACGTACGGCCGCGGGATCCGCATAGATGCGCTTGCCTTTGTCGGCCTTCACCGCATCGCCGTCCCAACTGTCTTCCCACAGCTTGTACGCCACCTCCAGGAATTCGTCGGCCCGGTCGTAGCGTTCATCGTGCGCGATCTGCTCGGACAACCCCATCGCGCGTGCCGCGCTTTCCAGATAGCCCGTCACGATGTTCCAGCCGATGCGGCCATTGGTCAGATGGTCCAGCGTGGAGAAACGGCGCGCCAGCAGGTAGGGCGCTTCATAGGTCAGGTTGACCGTAACGCCGAATCCCAGATGCCGCGTGGCCGCCGCCATCGCCGAGATAGTCAGCAGCGGATCGTTGACCGGCAGCTGGATCGATTCGCGCAACGTCAGGTCGGCCGAGTCCTGGTAGACGTCGTACACGCCCACGATATCGGCCAGGAACAGGCCGTCGAACAGGCCGCGCTCGAGCAGCCTGGCCAGACCGGTCCAATACTCCAGCGTCTTGTACTGCGTCGACGTATCGCGCGGATGCGTCCACAAGCCGTGGTTGATATGCCCGACGCAATTCATGTTGAACGCGTTCAGCAGGATTTTCTTCTTCGCCATGATGTGCGGTTCCGTGTGGGTCAGGTGGTGCCCGCGCGACCAGGCGCGATGTCGTTCAGGTAGTAGTTCCCCACGGCGTGGCGCTTCCAGCGCACGGGATCGTGCAGCGTATGCGTGCGCGCATTGCGCCAATGGCGGTCCAGGTTCAGGTGGTCCAGCGTGGCCTGCGTGCCGGCCAGTTCGAACAACTTGGTGCCGGCGGCAAGCGAGGCTTCCGTGGTCAACGCGCGGGCTTCCGCCACGGCGATGGACGCCGCCGCCACATCGGCGGCCGTGCCGCTGGCGGTTGCCGTGTCCAGCAGGCGGCCCGCCCGCGACACGAGCGCGCGCGCGGCCTCCAGGCGGATGGACAGGCGGCCGAATTCGCTGATGGTCAGCGGGTCGTCCGCCGCGCGCTCGACACCGGCATCGATCCACGGG
>NZ_JBHFII010000050.1:2010-8158 GCF_057334215.1 Achromobacter maghribensis
CCCCCACGAACGCCACGGCGTCCGCCAGCGCGGCCTGGCCAATACCCAGGTCGATGGCCGCGTGGACAATCTGCGCCAAAGGCTTGATCGTGTTGGGCGGCGCGGCGGGGTCGGCCAGCAACAATACGTCTTCGACCGGCACCGCCACATCATTGAAGTGCACGGTGCCGCTGCCGGTGACACGCTGGCCAAAGCCCGACCAGTCGTCGATGATTTCAACGCCGGGGCTGTCGCGGCGCACGATGGCCAGGCGCTGGATGCCGTCGCCATCCACGGTGGCCGTCGGGATCCACTGGGCATACAGCGCGCCGGTGCAATAGAACTTGCTGCCATTGATGCGCCATTCCCCATCGACGCCGGTGCTAAGCCGAGTCCGCCGTTCGGCGGCCGTGCGCGTACCCGTCTCGGCCAGCGCATTGCCGAAGCGCTCGCCCGCCAGCGCCCGCGCGTAGAAGCGGCGTTGTTGGTCCGCGCTGCCGTTCACGCGCAGCACTTCCAGCGCGTAGTAGTGGTTCTGCGGGATCTGGCCCAACGAACCGTCAGCGGCCGAAATGATGGCCGTGACCTCGGCCAGCGTCGCCCGCGACACCCCGGCGCCGCCGTGTTCGCGCGGCACGGTAATGCCCCATAGGCCGGATTGGGAATAGCGTTCCAGCTCGGGCAGCGGCAGCCGGCGCTCGCGGTCCCGTTGAGACGCTTCGCGGGCAAATTCCCCGGCCAGCGAACGCGCGACCTCAAGCGCCTGCGCGTCGGAGTCGATCACGGCGGCGCGGCGCACCGCCAGGGACGATATGTTGTCGGTGGGCATGGTGTCAGATCCAGGAGTGCCGGTTGGGGCGTTGGCCGTTAAGCAGATAATTGCCCACCGCGTGGTACTTCCAGCGCACGGGATCGTGCAGGGTATGGACGCGCGCGTTGCGCCAATGGCGGTCCAGCCCGAATTCGGCCAGGGAGGCCCGCGCGCCCGACAGTTCGAACAGCTTTTCGCCGGCGGCCAGCGCGGCTTCGGTGGACACCGCCTTGGCGCGCGCCACCACGATCGACGCGGCGGCGACGTCATCCGCGTCCAGCGTTCGCCCGCGCGTGTCGTCCAGGAACTGCGCGGCTTCCGTCAATAGCGCCTGGGCGGCGTGCAAATCGATGTAGAGCTGGCCCACGTCCGCGATCACGTAAGGATCCTGCGTGGCCCGCTCGACGTTGGCCTCGACCCAGGGCCGGGAACGTTCACGCAGAAAGGTCACCGTGTCGCGCAACGCACCCTCGGCGATGCCCACATCGATCGCGGCCTGCATCAGTTGCGCGAAGGGCCCCTGCAAGGCGGGGGCCTGCTGCGCGCGCCAGGCGGGCAGGATGCTGCCGGCTTCCACGCGCGCGTTGTCCAGCAGCACGGTGCCGCTGGCCGTGGTGCGCTGGCCGAAGCTGGACCAGTCATCCACGACTGACACGCCCGGCGCGCCGCGCTCAAACACCACGGTGACCAGCCTGCCCTCGCCATCCAGCACCTTCGCCGGGATCCAGTGCGCGAATAGCGCGCCGGTCGAATAGAACTTGCGGCCGCTGACACGATAGCCGTCGCCATCCGCCACGAGCCTTGCCTCGATATCCCGCGCGTGGCGAGTATGCCGCTCGGGCCCGGCATTGCCCAGCCGGCGCCCGGCCAGCACGCCTTCGTAGTAATGGCGCTGCTGCGCAGGCGACCCGGTCAGCCGCAGCAGATTCAGGAATCCAAAATGGTTTTGCGGAATCTGGCCCAGCGACGGGTCCGCCGCGCTAATGATGCGAAACACATCCGCCAGCGTCACATGCGAGACATCCGCGCCGCCGTATTCGCGCGGCACCGTGATGCCACCCAGCCCGCTGGCCGAATAGCGTTCGATCTCGCGCCACGGCAACGCGCGCTCCCGGTCGCGTTGCGCCGCGCCCAGGGCGAAATCGGCCGCCAACGCGTGGGCGGCCGCGACCGCCTGGGCGTCGTCCTGGATGCGGGCGGCAGGCACCAGGCGCGGCGCCTCGTCCCGGTCCTGGCTTGAAGTCGTGCTTGAAACGTGCGGCATGTGGCGACCCGGCAATGGGAAAACATGCAGCCTATCGGTGCGGCGCCGCGCACGGAAGGACGGAATCCTCATGCGGTTATTTGAAATCGGTATATGCGCGGCACGCCCGTTTCGCCTTCTGTTAGCGGGCCTTGCGCGCATATATCCAAATCACCAAAGAGTGTTTGTGAACGGCGTCCGCGCTTGCTTAGAGTCGAGACTTTTCCGCGTCCGCCACATTCGCCATGCCTGAACTGGATTTCCCCCAACCGCTCCTGACGCTGGATTACGACGGCGCGCTGGAAGCGCGCCTGTTCGACGACGTCCGTCTGGCCGTCGCGCCGCATCTGCCCGCGGCGCGCATCGATCCGCCGCGCGATCTGGCAAGCGAGGACGAACGCCGCAACGCCGCCGAATACGCCGTGTGGAACACCGTGCACGACCTGTTTATCGCCCAAGTCGCCGCGCATGCCATTGCCGGCCTGTTCAAGGACGACACCGAGTTCCAGTTCGCGCTGGCGCGCCAACTTGGCGACGACGCCGCCCACGCGGAGTTCTCGCGCGGACGCGCCGCGGCGCTGTTGGGCGCCGACCCGCTGGCGCAGGTGCGGCAAGGCGTGCAGGATTCCTGGGACCTGATCGGCGGTTTCGCGCTGCGTAACTGGCAGAACTTCCTGGCGTGGCAGTTCCATTACGAGCACTACATCCTGGCGCGCCTGTTCGTGAACCGGCGCACCGCGAAGGTGCTGGACTTCGGTCATCGCGAGTTCGGCGAAAACCGCATTCTTCCCGATGAAGAGGCGCACCGCGTCCGCATCACCCAGTGGTGGCTGAACAAGCTGGAACAGGCGGACCCGGCCCAACGCGAAGACTGGGTGGCCGGCCTGATCCAGGCGGACGAAGACGTCCAGCACGTGCTTGGCCCCTATCTACGCGATTCCTGGCAACTGAACCAGCGCGCCACCGGCCTGGACGCGCGCGGCCACATCGCGTTGTACGACGCGTGGCGCCGCAACCTGCTGGCCACGCTGGTACGCCGCGACCCCAACGATCTTCCCGCCCTGACCAGCCTGGCCGCCTGAAACAGCCGGCCGCACTTCACGACAACAGAAGGAAACCTTCATGACGCAACCGTTGCCCCCCGCCGATGCTCCCGGCCACGAAGACGAACCCGCCAACCCCTTTCGCCGCTGGCTGATGAGCGCGGGGGCCTTGATGGGCGCAGGCGCGCTCTTTCCCAACGTGATCTTCGCGCCGGCCTACGCCGACACCCAGAGCCTGCCCAATACCGTGGACGGCGCGGTGCGCGGCGGCGTGCTCAACGCGGTGGTCCACCCGGAACCACCGACGCTGGCCTTCTACCTGAACTCGTCCACCCCCACGGGCGCGGTCGTCAGCAAAATCTTCGACGGGCTGGTGGAATATGGGCCCGACCTGAAACCGCGGCCCGTATTGGCCGAAAGCTGGAGCGTGTCCGACGATGGCAAGACCATCACGTTCAAGCTGCGCCAGGGCGTGCTGTGGCATGACGGCAAGCCGTTTACCGCCGCCGACGTGAAATGGTCGGCTGAAGAGGTGTGGCGCAAGCATGCGCCCAGCGCGCGCCGGGTGTTCCAGTACCTGCAGAAGGTCGAGACCCCGGATGACCACACCGTCGTGCTGCACCTGTCACAGCCCACGCCCGTGGCGCTCAACGCCATCGATTCGCTGGGCGCGCCCATCCTGCCGCGTCATTTGTTCGAAGGCACGGACATCCAGAACAACCCGTACAACAACAAGCCCATCGGCACCGGCCCCTTCGTGTTCAAGGAGTGGAACCGGGGCAACTACATCGTGCTGGAACGGAACGACAAGTACTGGCAGCCCGAACGCCCCTACCTGGATCGCATCGTCTGGAAGATCATTCCCGACGTGTCCGGCCGCGCCACCGCACTAGAGACAGGCGGCGTGGCATACGGCGAACGCAACCCCGTGGCCTTCACGGATGCCACGCGCCTGTCCAGGCTGCCCAAGCTGGCAGTGGACACCGCGGGCTACAACGGCTTTGCCGCCTGGCTGTGGCTGGAAGCCAACTTGCGCGACCCCATCCTGTCCCATCTGAAAGTGCGCCAGGCCATCGCGCACGCCGTCAATAAGCAGGTGCTGGTGAAAACCGTGTGGAACGGCTATGCCGAACCCTTCGTAAGCCCGGTGCCGTCGCTGGTGAAGCCGTATCACAACCCCAACGTGCAGCAATACCCGTATGACCCGGCGCTGGCCGAAAAGCTGCTGGACGAGGCCGGGTACCCCCGCAAGGCGGACGGCTGGCGCTTTGCATTGACGCACGACTACATCCCGTTCGGTGACGACTACCGCCGCACCGGCGAGTTCGTGCGCCAGGCGCTGCGCAAAATCGGCATCGACGTAACGCTGCGCGGACTGGACCTGGCGACCTGGACGCGCAATGTCTTCACCGACTACAACTTTCAGCTCATCAGTTCGTGGGGCACCGTGCTGATCGATCCCCAGCTGGGCGTGGAGACGCGGTATTGGAGCAAGGCAGAGGCCAAAGGCACGCCCTGGTACAACGCGTCGGGCTACAGCAACCCGGACATGGACCGCGCCATCGAAGCCGCCCAGGTCGAAACGGATCCGAAGAAGCGCATCGATCAGTACAACGAAGTGCAGCGGCTGGCGCAGCGCGACCTGCCCTTGATCGGCCTGTTCGAGTTCCGCTGGTTTGGCGTCTGGGACAAGCAGGTGCGCAACGTGACCGACGCGTCCTCGCATTCGCGCAACAACTTCGCCAACGTCTGGCTGGGCAAGGCCTGACGGCCGCCGGAAACCCGCCATGTCCCTACGACTGCCCCGCCCGCTTCGCTACCTGCTCCAAATCCTTTTCGTGGTGGGCGCGACCGCCATCGCCAACTTCTTCCTGCTCAAGCTGGTGCCCGGCGACCTGGTCGACGTGATCGCGTCGGAGAACAGCGGCATCACGCCCGAACACGTGGCCCAGTTGCGGGTGGCCTACGGCCTGGACCAAAGCGTGCTGACGCAGCTGGGCTACTACTTGAAAAGCCTGCTGTCGCTGGACCTGGGGTATTCGTTTCGCTATGGCGAGCCCGTGGCCGACCTGATCTTCGGGCGGCTGCCGGCCACGCTGGCATTGATCGGCACGGGGCTGGCGTTATCGGTGGCGGTGGGCGTGCTGCTGGGCGTGCTGGCGGCGCGCCGGCCGCATGGCGGGCTGGACACCCTGCTTTCCGCGCTGGCCACGGCGGGCTATTCCGCGCCGATGTTCTGGACGGCGCTGATGCTGATCGTCGGGTTCGGCGTGCACTTGAACTGGCTGCCGGTGGGCGGCATCCGCGACGTGGGCGCGGCGTATCAAGGCTGGGCGCTATGGGCCGACTACGCGCGGCACCTCGCGTTGCCGGTGACCACGGTGGCAATCTACTACGTGGCCATCTATGCGCGGCTGTCGCGGGCCTCGATGATCGAAACGCTACAGGAAGACTACATTCGCACCGCCCGCGCGCGCGGCAACGGCGAAACGCGCGTGATCTGGCGCCATGCGCTGAAGAACGCGATTCTGCCCGTCATCACCATGCTGGGCCTGCAAAGCAGCGCGCTGCTGGGCGGCAGCATCGTGGTGGAAACGGTCTTCGCGTGGCCGGGCCTGGGCCAGTTGTCATTCGAGGCCATTGCCAGCCGCGACGTCAATCTTCTGCTGGGCATCCTGCTGATGAGCGCGGCGCTGGTAGCCCTGATGAATATCGCCGTGGACGCCTGCTACGGCCTGTTGGACCCCCGCGTGAGGAAGACATGAAACCAATTGCCCGCGCCGTCGCGCATCTGCTGCGCACGCCCTCCGCCGCCGTCGGCGCCGCCATCCTGCTGATCGTGCTGGCCGCGGCCGCCAGCGCCGCCTGGCTGTTCCCGAACGATCCGCTGGAGATGGTTGGCGCCCCCTTCACCTGGCCCGGCGACGACGCCGACTTTCCCGCCGGCACCGACCTGATGGGCCGTGACATCCTGGCCGGCCTGTTCCACGGCGCGCGCGTGTCCTTGCTGGTGGGTAGCGCGTCGGCCGCCATCGCGCTGGCGATCGGCCTGCTGGTGGGCGCGGTCGCCGG
>NZ_JBHFII010000050.1:8221-19861 GCF_057334215.1 Achromobacter maghribensis
CCCCCCCACCGACGCCGTGCTGATGCGCATCACCGAACTTTTCCAGACCGTGCCGTCCTTCCTGCTGGCCATCGTGCTGGTCGCCATCCTGGGCCCGTCGCTGACCACCATCATCCTTGCGCTGGGCGTTACATCGTGGACCGGCATCGCGCGGCTGACGCGGGGCGAATTCATTTCACTGCGCGAACGGGAGTTCGTCCGCGCCGCGCAGACGCTGGGCGCCGGCCATGCGCGCATCATTTTCCTGGAGATCCTGCCCAATGCCTTGCCCCCCATCATCGTGACCACCGCCGTGCTGGTGGCCCAAGCCATTCTGTCGGAAGCCGGCCTGGCCTTCCTGGGGCTGGGCGACCCCAACGTGGTCAGCTGGGGCAGCATGGTCGGCGCGGGGCGCGAGGCATTGCGCACCGCCTGGTACATGACCGCCCTGCCCGGCCTGACGATCATGGCCACGGTACTGGCCCTGAACCTGCTTAGCGACGCCGTCAACGACGCGCTCAACCCCAAACTGCGCCGGCAGCGCGTTGCCGCCGCGCCGGCCGCCGCGCCCGCCGCCGTGCGCGATTCCGCCCCCAGGCCATCATGACTACGCTTTTCGACATCCAAGGGCTGAACGTCGCCTTCCCCGGCCACCAGGCCGTGCGCGGGCTGGACCTGCAATTGCGCGGCGGCGAAACGCTGGCGCTCGTTGGTGAATCCGGCTGCGGAAAATCCACGACCGCGCTCGCCTTGCTGGGCCTGCTGCCGCGGCAGGCCCGCGTGACCGGCCGCGTCCTGTTCGAAGGCCAGGACCTGCTGGCGTTGCCGGAGCGCCAGCGCTGCGCGCTGCGCGGCAACCGCATCGCCATGATTTTCCAGGAGCCGATGACCAGCCTGAACCCGGTGCTGACCCTGGGCGACCAGATCGGCGAAGCCCTGCGCCTGCATCGTGGCGCCAGCGCCCGTGCCGCCCGGGCGCGCGCCATCGAATTGCTGGACCTGGTGCGCGTGCCCGAGCCGCAGCGCCGCGTCGACGATTACCCCCATCTGCTGTCGGGCGGGCAGCGCCAGCGCGCCATGATCGCCGCCGCCATCGCCTGCCAGCCCGCCCTGCTGGTGGCCGACGAACCGACCACCGCGCTGGATGTCACCGTCCAGGCGCAAATCCTGCAATTGCTGGATGACCTGCGGTCGGAATTGAACATGGGGCTTCTGCTGATCACGCATGATCTGGCCGTGGTTGGGGAATGGGCCGACCGGGTCGCCGTCATGGTGCGCGGCGAAAAGGTGGAAGAAGGCCCCGCGGCGACCTTGCTGGGCCAGCCGCGCCACCCCTACACCCGCGGCCTGCTCGGGGCGTCGCTGCGCCTGGACGACGCAACGCACTACAGCAGGCTACGGCTGCCCGAAATTCGCACCCGGCTCGACCCGGCATCGGGGCGTGCGACGTTCGACCTGGTCACCCCTGCGCGCGTGGCCGTCCCCGACGGCGCCGCCGCCAACGCGCCTGCCCCCATCGGCGCGACGCCCTTGTTGCAGGTGCAGGACCTGCGCGTGCAATACCAGACCGCGCACGGCGCCACCCACGCCGTGGATGGCGTGTCGTTCCAGTTGGCCCTTGGAGAAACCCTTGGGCTGGTCGGCGAATCCGGCTGCGGAAAATCCACGCTGTCCCGCACGCTGGTGCGACTGCTTGCGCCGACATCCGGCCGGATCCTGCTGCGCGGCGAAGACACCGCGCGGCTGGACCGCGCCCGCCTGGCCACCTACCGCCAGAGCGTGCAGATGATTTTCCAGGACCCCTATGCGTCGCTGAACCCGCGCCATACCGTAAACGACATCCTGGAAGCCGCTCTGCGCATCCACCGCGTGAAGGACCGGCACGAACGCCGCCTGCGCATCGCCCGGATCCTGGACGCCGTGGGCCTGCCGCGCGAGGCGTTGGCGCGTTATCCCAGCGAATTCTCCGGCGGGCAGCGGCAACGCATCGGCATCGCCCGCGCGTTGGTGCTGCGCCCCGCGCTGGTCATCTGCGACGAGCCGGTCTCGGCGCTGGACGTCTCCGTCCAGGCGCAGATCCTGAATCTGCTGATAGACCTGAAGGCCGAATTCCAGCTGTCCTACCTGTTCATTTCGCACGATTTGTCGGTGGTTCACTATCTGGCCGATCGGGTGTTGGTGATGAACGCGGGCCGGATCGTCGAAGAAGGCCCCAACGCCACGCTGTGGCGCCACCCCCGCCACCCCTACACGCGCAGCCTGATCGACGCGCTGCCCCAAGGGCTTTCCCCAGGTGGCGAGGCGCTGCGCAGGACCGCCTGATCCGGCTCGGCGCGCCTCCTCCTTACGCAGGACTGGATTGCGGACAACGGCGGGCCTATACTGGTTTCGCCGTTGCTCGACATTCCTTTTCCTAAAGGAGAGGCAACATGTACAGGCACTTGCTCATCGCCGTGGATGGCTCCCTGCTATCTGAATCGGCTTTCAAGCGCGCGCTCGTTTTCGCCAAGGAAATGGGCGCCACCATCACCCTCATCCGCGCCATCCCGGAGGACCACCTGCTGGTCTATCAGGCCGAAATGCTGGGCACCACGCAAACCCATCACACCGACCAGGCGCGAAAGAACGCGCAAGGCTACCTGGACGGCCTGGAAATGGAAGCGCGCCATGCCCTGGTGCCATGCAACACCGTCGTGGTGGTCAACGACCACCCGCACGAGGCGATCGTCGAGGCCGGGAAGACCCAGGGTTGCGACCTGATCATCATGGGCTCGCACGGACGCCACGGCATGACCGGGTTCCTGCTGGGCAGCGAAACCCAGCGCGTGCTGGCCAAGACCCGCCTGCCCGTGCTGGTGTTCCGATAAGGGTCGGCTGCGTCAACCGGCAGTTGCCAGCGCGTGCTGGAACGTGAAACTGTCGGCGTATATGTGGTCCAGGCTGGCGCCGCGTCCGGCCAGCAGATGCTTGGCCTGCTGGATCATGGCGGGCGCGCCGCACAGGTAGAAGGCGTGGTCGGACAGGTCGTCGTGGTCTTGCAGGACGGCGTCCTGCACATGGCCGCGGCGGCCTTGCCAGCCCGGGCCCGCGCGCGACAGCACCGGCACGAAATTGAATTCGTACAGCCGGCCGGCCCAGCCGGCGATCTCGTCTTGCAGGTACAGGTCGGCCTCGGTGCGCATGCCCCAATACAGGCTGACGGGCGGGCAATCTTCCTTGTCCAGCAAGGACTCCAGAATGGCCTTGATGGGCGCGATGCCGGTGCCGGTCGCCATCATGATGAGCGGACGCCAGTCTTCCTCGTGATAGCTGAAGACGCCCAGTGGCGCTTCGATCTCCACGGCCGCGCCGGGTTGCGCCTGGCCCAGCCAATGATCGGTATAGCGGCCGCCCGGAATGCGCCGCACATGAAAATCCAGCTGCCCATCGGCCGCCGCCGACGCCATGGAAAAACTGCGCGTCTCACCCTCGGGCAGCAGCACGTTCATGTACTGCCCGGGCACGAAATCCAGTCCGCCATCGGGCAACGCCAGCGTCAAATGAACGATGTCGTCGGTATAGGCGTCGATGCGCTGCACGGTGGCCGACAGGCGGCGCGGCTCGGGAAACACCTGGCGGCTGCTGGCCACGCTGATGCAAAGATCGCTTTCCGGCCGCGCCTGGCAAGCCAGCGCGTAGCCTTCGGCCGCCTCTTCAGGCGTCAGCGCCATGGGAAATTCCTCATAGCGCACGGTGCCTTCGGCCAGCTTGATGCGGCACGTGCCGCAGCCGCCGAAGGTGCACTCATGCGGCAGCCTGACGTCCGCACGCCCGGCGGCCTCCAGCACCGATTCGCCGGCCTCCACGTCGAAGGCGGCGCCGGTTTCCAGGATGTGCACGCGGTATGCCATGGCCGGCCTCGCTTATTTCTTGATGTCGGCCTGCACCAGCACTTTCATGCCGCGCGGCTCCAGCAGTTCGGCCAGTGCCGCCAGCGCGGCCACGCCTGCCTGCGTGTCCTGTTCGCCGTTGCCGCCGCTAAGCCCGATGCCGCCGATCACCTCGTCGTTCACGACAATGGGAAAGCCGCCGACGAACACGGCGAATTTTCCGTCGAAGCTCCACTGGATGCCAAAGGCCTCGTTGCCGGGCAACGCCGGGCCGTTGGGCGGCGTGTTGAACAGATGCGTCGACCGCTTGTGCCCGGCCGCGGTGAACGCTTTGTTCCAGGCGATTTGCGGGCCGGTGATGCGGGCGCCGTCCATGCGTTCCAGGGCGATGGGGTAGCCGCCGTCGTCCACGATGCAAATGGATTCCAGCACGCCGATCGCTTCCGACTTGGCGATGGCGGCACGCACCATGACGCGCGCTTCTTCCAGTTCCAGGCGATAGATTTGTTTCATAGGGGTAGCCTTTTGGGTTGTCCGCGCCTTAGCCGGCGCGGTAGACGGTCTTGATCTGCGTATAGAACTCCAGGCCCACGCGCCCGGATTCGCGGAACGTGGATGTGCTGGAGTGCTTCAGCCCCCCGAAGGGCGCATTGATCAGGTTGCCGGTGGTGGTGCGGTTGATCTTCACCGTGCCGGCCTGGATGTCACGGGCGAAGCGGTGCGCGTAACGCGCATCCGTAGTGGCGATGGCGGCCGACAGGCCGTATTCGGTGTCGTTGGCCTTGGCGATGGCGTCGTCATAACCGTCGACCTCGATCAGCGCGATCACGGGGCCGAAGATTTCTTCACGCGCGATGCGCATCTGTTGCGTCACATCGGTGAACAGCGCGGGCGTGACGTAGTAGCCGCGGTCGTAGCCGGGGCCGGTCAGCGCCTCGCCGCCGCATACGTGCGTCGCCTCTTCCTTGCCCACCGCCACATAGCTCAATACGTTGTCCAGCTGCTTGCGCGTGGCCAGCGGGCCCAGGTCGAAGTTGCCGTCCAGCCCGTTGCCGATGGTCAGCGCCTTGATCCGCGCCACCAGCTTGTCGGTGAACGCCTGCCGCACCTTGGCGTCGACCAGCACGCGGCTGGTGCCCGTGCAGGCCTGGCCGCTAAGCGAAAAGCCGCCCTTAACCGCCAGGTCCACGGCGCGGTCCAGGTCGGCGTCGGCCAGCACGATCAGCGGATTCTTGCCGCCCAGCTCCATCTGCGTGCGGGTGGTCAGGCCTGCGCCCCGGTGGATCTGCTCGCCTGCGGCGGTCGAACCGGTGAAAGAAATCGCACGGACCGCCCGGGCGGTGGTGATGGCGGGGCCGACCGCGCTGGCGGGGCCGATCACCAGATTCAGCACCCCCGCGGGCAAGCCCGCCTGCACGAACGCCTCGGTCAACCGATAGCCCGACAACGGCGCGTCCGAAGACGGCTTGAACACCACGGTGTTGCCGGTGATCAGCGCCGGCGCGATCTTGCGGGCGGGAATCGAAATGGGGAAGTTCCAGGGCGAGATCACGGTGACCACGCCCAACGGTTCGCGCTGGCTGTAGACGACCATGTCGGGATCGTCATTGACGAAGGTCTCGCCCGTGAAGCTCTGCCCTTCCACCGCGTAGAAGCGGATCGTCTGCGCGGAACGCAGGACCTCGTCTTTCGCCAGGTTCAGGCTCTTGCCCTCTTCGCGGGTCAGTTCCCGCGCGAAGGCGTCCGCGTGGTCTTCCAGGTATTGGGCGGCGCGGAACAGGATGGCGGCCCGCTTCGAAATCGGCATGTCGCGCCAGGCGGCGAACGCGCCATCGGCCGCGTCGACCGCGCGTTGGGCGTCTTCGGCATCCGACACCGGAAACCGGCCCACGATGTCGGCCGTATCCGCCGGATTGAGGTTGGGGGCCGTGCGCCCGGCGGCGGCGGGCACCCAGGCGCCGCCGATGTGGTTCATGAATGACTGCTGCGAAAGATCGTCCACGGAAGCGCTTCCTTTACCTGTACGGAAATGGCCGGAAATCGGTCGTCTGGGGTGACTTATGAACATTGTATACTTTAATCCACAACCCATAATACGTGGAAACCCCAGCACTGGCCGTGAAAAAGGGCCCCGCAGGGCCCCTTCGCGCCACGTGCCGGGCCACGGATCAACGCCAGATCAGGACCGCGCAGACGGTGGAGACGGATAGCGCCAGCAGCACGGGCAGCAGCAGGGCGCGCACCAGCGACAGCACGTTCACCCGCGCAAACCCCGCCACGGCGATCAGCGACGACCACGCGATCAGGGTGCCGCCCCCCGTCCAGACCGCGCCCATCTGGCCCACCGCGGCCAAGGTCGCCGGGTCCACGCCCACCACCGGACCCAGCGCGCCAGAGAGCGTGCCCGTCAGCGGCAAGCCAGCGAATCCCGAGCCGTCGATGCCGGTGATCATGCCCACCAGCAGCACGCCGAACGCCACCAGGAAATGATTTTCTGGAATCAGGTGCTGACCGGCCGAGATCACCTCGAACAGCAGGCCCGGCGCCTGTGCCTGAGGCACGCCCAGGATCTGGGCGGCGGTCTCGTTCGCGCCCACGAAGAAGAACCCGGCGATCGGCAGCACGGACCCCATCGCCTTGAAGGCGAAGACGAAGCCGTCCGTCACGTGCTCGGGGCACACGTCCAGCATCTTGCGCGGGCCTTCGGCGGCCAGCGTCACCAGCATCATCACCACGAACGCCACGCCGCCGACCAGCGCCGCCGCGTCGCCCCCGCGCAGGGCGGGCACCGACGGGAACAGCCGCGGCACCACCATCACGGCGATCACGGCCAGGAATGCCAGCGGCGTCACCACCGCGAAGGTCTTGGACCAGTGCACGCGGCGGCGGGCCTCGCCGCTCAGCTCAGGGCCTCGCGGCAGGGACGGGTCGGCGCCCATCGTGCCGCGCGCCAGCTCGGCCTTGTCGAACGAGCCGGATTGTTCGATGCGCGCCAGGCTGCCGTCCTGCGCGCGGGCCTGCCAGGCGTCCAGCAATGCCGGGTTGGCGGGCACGATGTGCTTGCGGATCAGCAGATAGGCCGCCACCAGCGCCACGGCGCCGGTGATCAGCGACAGCACCAGCGCGCGGTCGGCCACCACCGCCGCGCTGACCGCCGCGCCGGCCGCCTTGGCGCTGATGCTGGGCGCCCCGCCAATCACATAATCCGACGACAGCGCCATGCCCTGGCCGGCAATGGCGATGGCCATGGCGCCGGCCAACGGCGGCAAACCCGCCGCGATCGCCGCGGGCAGCAGGATGGCGGACACCAGCGGGACCGCCGGCGTCGGCCAGAAAAACAGTGAAATCACATAGGTACAGAGGGCGATGATGATGAACGAGGAATGCCCCCCGCGCATCACCCGCCGGAACGGCTGCACCATGCGCACGTCCGCCTGCAAGGTCTTCAAGGCATTGAGCAAGGCCGTCATGAAGGTGATGACCAGGAAGATGTTGAACAGCTCTTTGGCGGCCACGAAGCTGGCCGAAAAGATGCCGATCAAGGCGCTGATGGGATTGCCCGTGATGGCCAGCACCACCAGGAACGTACCGATCACCGATGGCACCACCACGTTGGCCCGCAAGATCATCGTCAGGATGATCGCGGCAACGCTAAGCAGGTACATCCAATGAGCAGCGTTGAGCACGACGTCGGATTGCATGCGAATTCCCCTTGTGACGTGGCTGTTGGGTCGCCACATTCGGTATACTATATTTCGTTTTAAGCTATACCAATCGAAATATGTAGCGCCTAGGGAAACCGATAATTCTGAAAAACGGTTGAATTACGGCCGAATATCAAGGGTTTACCCGTGATATTTTCCATGGCGACAAATCCAGCGATTGTCATGAATTGACTATCGTATACACAGAAGGTCATCACCCCTCATGCTGTCTGCCCTGCCGTTTCCCGATGCCTGGCACTACGCCGCGATGGCGCTGGTGGTGTTCGGCGCCGCGGTGGCGCAAGGCGTGGGCGGCATCGGCTTCGCGATGTTCGCGGCCCCGGTGGCGGCGATGTTCTTTCCCCAACTGGCGCCCGGGCCGCTGTTGACGCTGGGGGGCTTTATCTCGCTCCTGACGGCGCTGCGCGAGCGCGCGTTCATCGACTGGTCCGCCGTGTCATACGCGCTGGCGGGACGCGTGGTGGGAACGCTGATTGCCATCTACGCCATGGCGAGCTTCGCGCCGCAGGCGTTGGGCGTGCTGTTCGCCTGCCTGATCCTGGCCGCCGTGGCCCTTAGCGTGGCGGGCCTGCGCTTCACCGCCACGCCGGGGCGCGTATCCGGCGCGGGCGTGGCCTCCGGCCTGATGGGGACGATGACCTCGGTCGGCGCGCCGCCCATCGCCATCGTGCTGCAGCACGCGGCGCCGCCGCGGCTGCGCGCGACCCTGGGCGTGGTGCTGTTCCTGGGGTCGATCTTCTCGCTTGCCATGCTGGCGCTGGCCAAGCGGTATACGGGTTACCACGCCGGGCTGGCGCTTAGCCTGGCGCCCTTCCTGCTGGCCGGTTTCGCGGTCTCCAACCGGTTGCGCGCCTTGCTGCCGCCGCAAGCCGTGCGCGGCGTGCTGCTGGCGGTGTGCGCGCTGGGCGCGGCAGGGGTGCTGGCCAAAGCCTTCTGGGGCGCCTGATGCTGCGCCTTCCGCAACGGCACGCGGCTACACCCGGTAATACAATGGAGACTGTATCCATTAATCCGACATGCTCGCCATGACCACTTCGCCCGTCAGCCCGCAAGCCGTAGAGACGCAGTCTTCCGCTCCGCTGAAGATCGGTGAGCAACACCCGCAGTTATTCGCCGTCATCCGCGACAAGCTGCGCGAACGCATCCTTAGCGGCGAATTCACGCCGGGCGACCGCCTGGTCGAAGGCCGGCTTTCCGAAGAAATGGGCGTGTCGCGCATTCCGGTGCGCGAAGCCCTGCGCGCGCTGGCGGCCGAGGGGCTCGTCACCATCGAACCGCGCCGCGGCGCGTCCGTGTCGGTGCTGTCGGACGCCGTGGCCTACGACATGGTGGAAGTGCGCGCCACGCTGGAAGGCCTGAACGCCAAACTGGCGGCGCAGCGGCGCGACGCGAAAACCGTCGAACGCCTGCAGGCCTTCCTGCGCGAAGGCACGGAAGCGGCGCGCGGCGAACAACTGGACAAGTTCCTGGCGCTGAATTCGCAGTTTCACGAAATGCTGGCCACCATCGGCGGCAACGTGGTGCTGACTGACCTGATGCGCTCGCTGCGCGACCGCACGGCGCTCCTGTTCGCGCCCAGCAACATGCACCGGGCCAAGGCGAACTGGGACGAGCATTCGCAGATTCTGAACGCGGTCATTGCCGGCAACGGCGATCTGGCGGCGCTGCTGGCCAGCCAGCACGTGCACAACGCGGCCAAGGCCTATACCGACACGCAGCAACACGGGTCGGCGGACTGACGCAGCGACGCGGGCGGCGCTGCCGTCCGCGCCTTCAGGTGGCGGCTTCGACCGGGTCGGACGCCGCGCCCACCACCACGCCCTTGCCGTTCTGCACCACCCACGACACTTTCACGTCGCCGTTCACGAACGTCTGGCAGGCCATGCGGTAGCCGGCCTGGAAGTCTTCGGGACGCAGGTGCTTGCGCTCTTTTGGCTTGACCGCGTCGGTGTTTTCAAGCCCTTCTTCAATGCGGCATTTGCAGGTACCGCACAGGCCGCCCCCGCATTTGAACGGGATACCGCCCTTTTCCTTCAGCGAGACGCGCAGCAGGTTGCTGTTTTCAGGCGCGGTCGCCACCTTGCCGCCGTTCGAAATAAAAGTAATCTGGACCATGTCGGTCAGTGCTCCGCCACCGCGGTACCGGCCCGCAGCGTCAATGTGGATTCCATGCTGCCAAAGCGCGTCAGGTGCGCCAGTTCCTTGCGGGCCGCCTCGACCGAGGCGAACGCCTCCAGGAACTTGGACGGCACCCGGTTCACCACATAAGGCGGCGTCTCTTCCGTCACGATGAGCCGCGTGTCGCCATGCACCCGCGCAATGCGAAAGACCGCCAGCGCACGGCCGTAGAACACGTAGTCGTAGGTCTCGATGATGTCGACGTCGTCGCCCACCTCGGTGCGGAACACGCCGGGTTTGGTCGTCAGAATCACGTATACCGCGCCCATGGCTGCTATGCCTCCATATCCTGAAGCAGCTCGACGTCGCTGCTGAGCCACAGCTGGCACGCCAGCCGATAACCCTGGTCGACGCGGTCGCCCAACTGTTTTTTCTCTTTCCAGTTAACGGGCGGCAGGTGCTCGGCGCCGGCCAGTACCCGGCACGCGCACTTGGCGCATTTGCCCATGCCGCACTCGTAGCGCAGGTGCGGATACGGAAACTGCTTGATGCCGGCCCGCACCACCAGATTGGTGTTGTCCTTCACCACATCGGTGTAGGTCTGGCCGCCTTTATGAAATACAACGGTAGGCATGGGTCTGTCGTCCAGGAGCTGCGGGCCGGCCGCGCCAGTCGCGGCGT
The DNA here is from genome assembly GCF_057334215.1 of Achromobacter maghribensis. Taxonomy (NCBI): domain Bacteria; kingdom Pseudomonadati; phylum Pseudomonadota; class Betaproteobacteria; order Burkholderiales; family Alcaligenaceae; genus Achromobacter; species Achromobacter maghribensis. Next base: position 18,594 of record NZ_JBHFII010000050.1, read on the forward strand.
GGCCGGATAGGGCGGGGCAACGCGTCAGGCCGCCAGGCCAAGCTCAGGCAGCTTGATCTCGTGCTGCACGTAGTCGGTATAAAGCGCCGTGGTGTACAGCAGCCGCATCTGCGCGCCGATCTCGCAGATCTTCAGGCAGCGTTGCTGCAGTTCGACCGTGTTGGCGTGTTCCAGCACGATCTGGTAGCCGCGTTCGCCGTGGATTTCGTCCGACACGATGTGCAGGTCGAAGAACTCCACCTCTTCATCGGTAAAGCCATACTTGTCGCGCAGCGTCGGTGTCTGCTTGCGATAGATGGACGGCACCTGCGATTCCAGCCCGACGACCAGGCCCGCCACCGCCACGATGGGGTCTTCGCGCATGGCCACGGCGTAACACCAGCTTTGCAGCGCGCGCGTGGTGGGCGACATGTTGTCGGGGTTGGTCACCCTTTCCCGGGTGGTGCCGCAGGCCTCGGCAAAGCGGATCAGCAGATCAGTGTGGCGGTCGCCGCCAATTTCCTCTTCATACATATTGGCCAGCAGGAAATCCTTGGCCTCGGTATAGGTGTCGGGCGTGCGGGCATACAGATAGCCCAGATAGTCCGCGAACGGACCGACGTAGTGATAGTGGTTCTCGGCCCACCGCGACAGGTGCTCGCGGCTGAGCTTGCCTTCGGCCCAGGCAATGGAAAAGGGCGACGCGTTGGCGCTCTTGCCCTTGATCGCGTTTTCCAACGCGGTACGGAATTCATCTCGGTTCATCAGTTCTGCCATGACGCGCTCCAGTCCAGTGGGGAGGGATTCCAGGCTGGTTTAGCCCGGGAATGATGAACATTGTATACCGTCTACCGTTTTGAGCGCCTAGGGCAATCCCGCAGACGCCAGCCATCACGCCGCGTAAATAGGGCCATACCCTTTCAGATCAAACACTTGACCTGCCGCAAAGCCAGGACGGGGCACGATGGACGCGACCGCCCGCCGCTAGTACAATGAATACACTTTCAATGCAATACGGAAATACCATGAATACGCCACACCCCCTGGGAGACGCCCCGATCGGCCAGCAGTTGCTGACGCACTACGCCCGCCGCGATGCGGTGCGCCACGCCACCCCGTTGTTCCCATCGTCGTGGGCCGAGCTGTTCGCCCCGTTCCGCAATGCGCGTCTGCAACCGCTGCGCGCAAGCGCCCCCGCGGTCCGTCACAACGACAACGAACCGGTCTGCCAAGCTTGATCCATCGGAAGACGCCGGGGCGGACGCCCCGGCCGCCACACCCCCCCGCGT
>NZ_JBHFII010000050.1:19900-20869 GCF_057334215.1 Achromobacter maghribensis
CCCCGCCGCTTAGCGGCGGGCGCGCAAGCTTGCCCGCGCGCGGGCATCCCGCAACGCGGCATTGCGCTGGCGGTGCGCGTTGGCAAGGGCCAACACCAGCACGACCGCGAACCCCACGGTGTAGGCCACCACGTCCCACCAATCCGGCACGCTGCCAAACACCACGCGCAGCACCGGCTGTTCGATCTGCCACCCGTTCTGCCGCGCCAGGTACTGCCCGAACTCCACCGCATACGCCGTAAGCAACGCCGCCACGGCCAGCGCCCCCACGCGCGCGCGGACAAACGTCCGATACACCAGATAAACCCAGCCCACCGCCACCACGTCTCCTACGAATCCGCGCAAGAACGGATAGGGCGCGCCATACAGGGCAATCAGCGCCAACAGCGCGGTCACGGCAAGCAGGGCGGCGAACGCGCGCCCATTGAACGTCAGGGTCATGGCTACAAACAAAGAAGTGAAAGGGCGGATGCGCCTTCAGGCGCCCCGTCGCAGCCCGAAGCATCAACATCGGGCAACGAAGCAGGGTACTAGATATCCACGGGAAAACCCGAGTCCCCCTCCGACACAAGCGTCACCAAAGGTTATGCGGCCAGCCGCCCCATAAGTTACCCCGTCTTATCCACCGCCTATCCACTGCCTATCCACCCCCAATCCACCGACTTACCCACACCCTTATCCACCGCGCCCCCACCAAAGCGCGCCAGCGCCCCCCCTCCCACCAGGCACATCCCTATGCCAAAAAAGGCCGCCCGCGCGGCCGCTTTTGGCGTCCCTGCACACTCCTCCCCCACCCACTGGCGCGTCAACAACACGCCAAGCACCCCACCCTCCCCAGCGACTGTCCAATTCTCGACCCCGCAGCCCGGCGTGGCGGGGGCACGGGGTGCGCGGGGAGTCGATGCGCCCAAGGGAATCCGAAGGAACTGCCAAAGGCAGTGACGAGGATGACGACGGGGCAGTCCGGCG
>NZ_JBHFII010000051.1:0-1404 GCF_057334215.1 Achromobacter maghribensis
AACAAGCCGCGACGACCGCTGGCGGCGTCGTCCAGCAATCGGCGGACGCGCTGCACAGCGCCGCCGCCGCGCTGCCGTCGTTGCCGCCGGCCCCCGCCGCCGCGCCCGACATGGGGTTCCTGCACTTTGTCGCGCAGAGCGACTTCGTGGGCAAGAGCCTGTTCATCATCCTGATCCTGATGTCGCTGGTGACCTGGTACCTGATCCTGGTCAAGGCCGCCAGCAACGTCAGCATGCGCAAGCGCGCGGCCGACTTCCTGAACAAGTTCTGGAACGCCAGCTCGCTGGAGCAGGTCGAGCACGAGATCACCACGCACGGCGCGCGCGACCCGTTCTCGCATCTGGCCAGCCACGCGATGCACGCCCAGGCGCACCACAACAAGTTCGGCGCGACCAAGCTGGAAGAGTCGGGCAGCAATTCCGATTTCGTCACCCGCACCATGCGCAAGGTCATCGACGAAGAAACCGCCAAGCTGGAAAACGGCCTGACGGTGTTGGCGTCGGTGGGTTCGACGGCCCCGTTCGTCGGCCTGTTCGGCACGGTCTGGGGCGTCTACCACGCCCTGGTCGGCATTGGTCTGTCGGATGGCGTGACCATCAACCGCATCGCCGGTCCGGTGGGCGAAGCCCTGATCATGACCGGTCTGGGCCTGGCCGTGGCAATTCCTGCGGTGCTGGCGTACAACACCTTCGTGCGCAACAACCGCGTGTTCCTGTCGCGTCTGGATGCGTTCGCGCATGACCTCTTCGCGTTCCTGACCACGGGCCAGCAAGTGTCGCTGTCCGATGGCAAGGTGCGCGCCCTGCGCCGCCAGAACGGCAATGGCACTGCGGCTCAACGCGGGAGCGAATAATGGCCTTTGGCAGCTTCGAGGGTAAAGGATCCGGGAGCCACACGGTTTCCGAGATCAACATGGTGCCCCTGATCGACGTCATGCTGGTGCTGCTGGTGATCTTCATCATCACGGCGCCGCTGCTGGCGCACTCGATCAAGATCAACATGCCCCAGGTGGCCGCGGAGCAGATCGAGGAAGAGCCCAAGACCGTGGACCTGGCGATCGATGCCAGCGGCGCGCTGTTCTGGGACGAAAAGCCGGTCAATATCGACGACCTGCCCAACCGCTTCAAATCGATCGCCGGCACCAAGCCGCAACCGGAAATCCGCATCCGCGCCGACCAGAACACCCGCTACGAAACGCTGGCCAAGGTCATGGCCTCGGCTCGCCGTTCGGGGATGTCGCGTATCGGATTCGTCACGACGCCGCCTTCGGGCGGGGCCGCCGCCACTGGCGCGCCGGCCGCGGGTGGTCCCACCCCGGCTCCCGCTGTGGCGCCGTCCGGCCGGTGAACGGATCCCAAGGAAAGGGGCGCATTTCGCGCCCCTTTTTTTTCGGATCGCGCTAG
>NZ_JBHFII010000051.1:1440-18008 GCF_057334215.1 Achromobacter maghribensis
GTACTGGTAATCGAAGACGACACCACCCTGGGCCACGCGCTCCAGGAGTTCCTGGCCGACCAGGGTTATGCGGTCGACTGGCTGACGGAAGGCGACCGAGTCCTGGGCGCTTTGGCGGGCCAGCCGTATGACCTGATGCTGCTCGACCTCAATCTGCCCGGCATGAGCGGGCTTGATGTGCTGCGGCAACTGCGCCAGGACGGCAATCAGGTTCCCGTGCTGATCCTTACCGCCCGCGACGGCATCGAAGACCGCGTTGCGGGCCTGGACGCCGGCGCCGACGACTACGTCACCAAACCTTTCGAACTGCCCGAGCTGGCCGCGCGCGTGCGCGCCTTTGGCCGGCGCCGTGCCGGTCAGGCGCAGCCGCTGATTGAAGTGGGCCCACTGGTGTTTGACACGGTCGGCCGCGAAGTCCGCGCCAACGGCCAGCGCCTGTCGCTGTCCGTGCGCGAACTCTCCGTGCTGGAGATGTTGATGGCCCGCGTGGGCCGCGTCGTGACCAAGCGCCAGATCGTCAACTCGCTGTCCGCCTGGGACGCCGATTTCAGCGAAAACGCTGTCGAAGTCTATGTGTACCGTCTGCGCAAGCGCCTGGAAGGCACGGGCGCCAGCATCCAGACGGTGCGCGGCTTCGGCTACATGCTGGATGTGGAAGCGGCCTGACGGCCCGGTCGCGCCCGGCATGCTCCGGCTGCGCGCTTCCATCCGCTCAAGCGAGGGTATCGCGTCATGACGCAGGAACGCACTCCTTCCGCTCTTCCGGCAGCACGCCCCTTGCTCCCTTCCCGTTCGCTGGCGCGGCACCTGGTGATCCGCCTGATGCCGCCCATCTTGCTGCTGGTCCTGCTGGACTTGGCGGCCACCTGGGTCATCACCCACAAGATCGACATGTCGCTCTGGATGCTGGAAGATTTCTTCTGGCTGATGGTGGTGGGGCAGGTGGCGCTGATCGCCCTGTTCACCTGGGTGGTGGTGCAGGGCGTGCGCTCGGGGCTGCGCTCCGTGAACCATCTGTCCGAAGAGATCCGCCAGCGTTCCATCGACGACATGCAGCCGCTGGAAGTGGCGGGCGTGCCGGTGGAAATCGAACCGCTGGTGACCCATACCAATGACCTGCTGCTGCGCCTGGATGCGTCGCTGGCAGCGCAGCGCCGCTTCATTGGGCATGCGGCGCACCAGTTGCGGACCCCCCTGTCCGGCCTGCGGCTGGAATCCGAACTGATGCTGGCCCGCCCCTTGCCTGACGACGTGCGCGCCCGCGCCGAGCGCATCAAGGCCGTCAGCGACCGCATGATCCGGCTGGGCCAGCAGTTGCTGGTGCTGGCGCGCGCCGATCCCAACGCCCGACCGCAGGACAGCTTTGTGCGCATCGACCTGTGCGAATGGGTGAGGGTGCATGGCGCCGAGTGGTTCCCGCGAGTGCGCGAGGCCCGCTACGAGCTGGACCTGGTGGCGCCCGACGCGCCCATCTGGATCGACGCCGACCCCTTGCTGCTGGCCGAACTGCTGAGCAACCTGATCGACAACTCATTGCGCTATGGCAATGAGACCGGTCGTATCACGCTGATCGTGGGCGCCAATCCGCCGTCGCTGACCGTCGAAGACGACGGGCCCGGAATTCCCGCCGACGAGCGCGACCGCGTGTTCGAGGCTTTCTACCGGTCGCCCACTGCGACAGCGGGCGGCTCGGGCCTGGGCCTGGCGATCGTGCGCGAAATTGCGCACGCCCACGGCGCCTGGTGGAAGCTGACCAGCCGCCCCCAATTCTCCGGCACACGGTTGTCCGTCGTGTTCCCCGGCCCCCGCAAAGGGGCTCAACTTACCCGTCAAGAACCCACATCATGAGCCAAGCCACGGCTGGTGTTCCTTCATCGTCCGGCGCGAATCCGGGTGGCGCGCATGCGCCATCGTCGCGCGCGGCGCTCATCATGGGCGCGCTGGGCGTGGTGTACGGCGACATCGGCACCAGCCCGCTGTACACCTTGCGTGCCTGCCTGACGGGCTTGAGCGTGCATACCGACCTGGAGCCCGCGCATCTGCTTGGCGTGCTTTCCATCCTGTTCTGGATGCTGATGGTGGTGGTGTCGCTGAAGTACGTGACGTTGGTGCTGCGTGCCGACAACCGCGGCGAAGGCGGCACGCTGGCGTTGCTGGAACTGGCGGTGCGCAATCGTGACGGCAAGATGCGCTGGGTGCTGATCGTGTTGGGGATTTTTGGCGCGGCGCTGTTCTACGGCGACAGCATGATCACGCCGGCCATCTCCGTGCTGTCCGCGCTGGAAGGCATCGGGATCGTGTCGCACACGCTGGATGCGTGGGTGGTGCCGATCGCGCTGGTGGTGCTGGTGGCGCTGTTTGCGATCCAGTCGCACGGAACGGGGGTCATGGGCAAGCTGTTCGGCCCGGTGATGCTGGTGTGGTTTGGCACGCTGGCCGCCCTGGGCGCCTGGCAGATCTGGTTGATGCCGGAGGTGCTGTCGGCATTGAACCCGATGTGGGGACTGCGCTTCATCGTCGAATTCCCATTGATCAGTTTCGTGCTGCTGGGCGCGGTGGTGCTGGCATTGACGGGCGCCGAGGCGCTGTACGCCGACATGGGCCACTTTGGCCGCCCGGCCATCCGCAGCGCCTGGTTCAGCATGGTGCTGCCCGCGCTGACGCTGTGCTATTTCGGTCAGGGCGCGTTGCTGTTGCGCGATCCCACGGCGATCCGCAACCCGTTTTTCATGATGGCGCCCGATTGGGGCCTGGCGCCGCTGGTAGCGCTGGCCACGATCGCGACGATCGTGGCGTCCCAGGCGGTGATCTCCGGCGCCTATTCGGTGACACGCCAGGCGGTGCAGTTGGGCTTCTGGCCGCGCATGCAGATCCTGCATACGTCGGCGGTCGAGAAGGGCCAGATCTATCTGCCCCAGGTCAATGCACTGTTGTTGTGCGCGGTGCTGGTCCTGGTGCTGCTGTTCCGCAATTCGGACAACCTGGCGGCGGCCTACGGGTTCGCGGTGACGGGCACGATGCTGACGACGTCGGTCCTGGCGTTCGCGGTGCTGCCGCGTGGCACCACGGGCGTCAAGCGCATGCTGTGGTTCACGGTGCTGGGCCTGCTGCTGCTGTTCGATGTGCTGCTGTTTTCGGCCAACGTGTTCAAGATCCACGAGGGGGGATGGCTGCCGCTGGTGGTGGCGATCGTGGTGTTCACGCTGATGATGACGTGGCGCCGCGGCCGGCACTTGCTGTCTGATATGCAGCATCGCGACCGGCAGCCGCTCAAGGAATTCATGGAACAGCTGGAGGCGTATCCGCCGTCGCGGGTGCCCGGGACGGCAATCTTCATGACGATGAATTCGGGCAATGTGCCGCCGGCGCTGCTGCACAACCTGAAGCACAACAAGGTGCTGCATGATCATGTGCTGTTCCTGACGATCCTGGTGGCGGACGTGCCGTATATCTCGCCGGAAGAGCGTTTCGTCGTGAACAAGCTGAGCGCGTCCAGCTGGACGGCGACGATCAACTACGGATTCAAGGAAGATCCCGACGTGCCGGACGCGTTGCGGCTGGTGGCCGAGGCGTATCCGGAATTGGACCTGGAGCCGATGCGGACGTCGTACTTCCTGTCGCGGCAGACGGTGGTGGCGGCAAGGAAGCCGGCGTTGTTGCGGTGGAGAAGGGCCGTGTTCTCGTTCATGGCGCGGAATTCGACGCGAAGCACGAAGTTCTTCAAGATTCCGGCGAATCGGGTCGTGGAGATGGGGATGCAGGTCGAGTTGTAGGCTTGTTTTTCGCCGGCGCGTTGCTTTGCGTCGTGAGGTTGCGCTTGTGACCTATCCGTCAGATCTGCGATGAATGTCGCGGGCATGAAAAAGCCCCTCGGTTTTTGCCGAGGGGCTTTTTTTGGGGCAAGAATTACTGGGGCGGAAGAATTACTTCTTCTTCTTGCCGTCGTCCTTCAGCTGCGGCAGCGACGTGCCGCTGGAGGCCAACAAGCCGGTCTTGACGTAGGTGAACAGCTTTTCGCGGGTGTCGACGATGTCGAGGTTGCGCATGGTGAGCTGACCGATGCGGTCTGCCGGGGTGAAGGGGGCGTTTTCCACCTTTTCCATGGACAGGCGCTCGGGCGCGTACGTCAGGTTGGCCGATTCGGTGTTCAGCAGCGAATAGTCGTTGCCGCGGCGCAGTTCGATGGTGACTTCGCCGGTGATGGCGCGGGCCACCCAGCGCTGGGCGGTTTCGCGCAGCATGATGGCTTGCGGGTCGAACCAGCGGCCCTGGTACAGCAGGCGGCCCAGCTTGCGGCCGTTTTCGCGGTACTGCTCGATCGTGTCTTCGTTGTGAATGCCGGTGACCAGGCGTTCGTAGGCGATGAACAGCAAAGCCAGGCCCGGGGCTTCGTAGATGCCGCGGCTCTTGGCTTCGATGATGCGGTTTTCGATCTGGTCGCTCATGCCGAGGCCGTGGCGGCCGCCAATGCGGTTGGCTTCCAGCAGCAGTTCGACCGGGTCGCTGAATTCCACGCCGTTCAGGGCGACCGGTTGGCCTTCCTCGAAGCGGACGGTGACTTCTTCGGCCTTCACGGCCACGTCGTCGCGCCAGAACGCCACGCCCATGATGGGCTTGACGATGCGGATGCCGGAGTTCAGTTGTTCCAGGTCCTTGGCTTCGTGGGTGGCGCCCAGCAGATTGGAGTCGGTCGAGTAGGCTTTTTCGGCCGACATCTTGTAGTCGAAGCCGGCTTGGCGCATGTATTCGGACATTTCCGAACGGCCGCCCAGCTCGTCGATGAAGCGCTGGTCAAGCCACGGCTTGTAGATCTTCAGGTCAGGGTTGGTCAAGAGACCGTAGCGGTAGAAACGCTCGATGTCGTTGCCCTTGAAGGTGCTGCCGTCGCCCCAGATGTTGACGTTGTCTTCCTTCATGGCGGCCACCAGCATCGTGCCGGTGACTGCGCGGCCGATCGGGGTCGTGTTGAAGTAGGTGATGCCGGCGGTCGAGATGTGGAACGCGCCCGCTTGCAGGGCGGCGATGCCTTCAGCCACCAGCTGCGCGCGGCAGTCGATCAGGCGGGCGTTTTCGGCGCCGTAGGCCAGGGCCTTGCGGGGAATCTCGTCGTAGTCGGACTCGTCGGGCTGGCCCAGGTTCGCGGTGTAGGCGTACGGAATCGCGCCGTTATTGCGCATCCACAGGAGCGCGGCGCTGGTGTCGAGGCCGCCGGAAAAGGCGATGCCGACCTTCTGGCCGGTGGGAAGGTTCGGGAGGATAGTGGTCATTGTTTGAGGTGAGACGCCAACAGGACTTTGACAGCAACGAGCCGCCAAACAAGAAAGGTGACCGCATTTTAACTCTTTTGACCGGGGCGGGCGCCGCCGGGCGGAAGGGCGTCCGCGCCGATGCGGGTGTCGGCCGCCGGCGCGAACAGGCGGGCCAGTTCCAGTTGACGGATCAGCGCGCCGGTGGCCGTGGCCAGCCGCGTGGCGGGACGATGCCGGGCGCTGGCCAATACCAGGTTGTTGGTGATCCTGGGCGAGCCGATGTCACAGAGCGACAACGCATGTTCGGCGGCGGGCCCCCGGGCGGCCGAACGCGGCAGGATGGCATAGGCGTCGCCCTGCGCCGCCAGTTCCACGATGGTCTGCACCGCGTCCACCTCGGCCGCGACCTTCAGGCGCACGCCCTGGGCGCGGCAGACGCTTTCCACCAGCGTGCGGATGGCATTGGGCAGGCTGGGCAGCACCAGGGGATAGTCGCCCAGCTGCGCCACGGCTACGCGGGCCGGCAGCGGCGGTTCGTGCCGGGCGGCGGCGGCCAGCACCAGGTCTTCCCGGAATAGCGATTCATAGGCCAATTGGGGCGAGGGCGCCGGGTCATACAGCAGCGCCAGGTCGACGCGGCCGGCCAGTAGCCATTCGCGGACCTGGGCGCTCAGGCCCTCTGCGACGGCGATCGAGGCGTCGGGAAAGCTGCGGCGGAACGCCTGCACCAGCGGCGGGGTCAGCACGCGGGCGATGCGCGGCGGAAGCCCGACCACGACTTTGCCGGCCGGGGTTTCGCGTAACGACTGCAGGTCTTCCTTGGCGCGGTCGGCCAGCGTCAGCAGGGCGCGGGCGTGTTCCAGGAAGCGCAGGCCGGCTTCGGTGGGTTCGGCGCCGCGGCCGTTGCGGTACAGCAGGTGCTGGCCCAGTTCCAGTTCCAGCAGGCGCACCTGCCGGCTAAGCGTGGGTTGCGCCACGTCCAGCATTTCGGCGGCGCGCGAGAAGCTGCGCCGCTCCGCGACCCGGACGAAATACTCGATCTGTTTCAGGTCCATTGGATATTTAATTTATGCATATCTGAAATCAAAGATATAGCATTGTTTGCCGGCCAGCAATCCGTGACGATGTCGTTTTTCCCGCAGGAAACCGCCGTGCCCGATTGCCGTCCCCCGCTTGCGTCCCCTTCCCATCCGCGTCATGCGCTGCCGCCGGGCGCGTGCGATGCGCATTGCCACGTTTTTGGACCGGCAGACGTGTTCCCGTATGCCGAGGGCCGTTCGTATACGCCGCCCGATGCGTCCTACGCCAAGATGGCGGCGTTGCACGCGCATCTGGGCGTCGAGCGCGCGGTGGTGGTGCAGGCCAATTGTCACGGTTCGGATCATCGCGCCCTGCTGGATGCGCTGGCTCGAAGCGGCGGCCGCTATCGCGGGGTGGCGTTGCTGGGGGCGGACGCCACGGTGGCCAGCGTCAAGTCGTTGCATGAAGGCGGCGTGCGCGCCGCGCGGTTCAATTTCGTGCCCCATCTGGGCGGCGCGCCCGAGCCGGCGGTGTTCGACCATGTCGTGTCCTTGATCGCGCCGCTGGGTTGGCACCTGTGCCTGCATCTGGATGGCGCGATGCTGCCCGACCTGCTGCCACGTCTTCGGGCGTTGCCGCTGCCGTTCGTCGTGGACCACATGGGCCGCTTGAAGGCGGCCGACGGGCTGGATTCGCCCGCGATGCGCGCCTTGCTGAGCCTGGCCGACGTGCCGCAGGCCTGGGTGAAGGTATCGGGCATCGACCGCATCGCATCGGGCCAGCGCCCGTTCGCGGAAGGCATTCCCTTTGTCCGCGCGCTGGTCGAGGCCCTGCCGGACCGGACATTGTGGGGCACCGACTGGCCGCACCCGAATGTGGCGGGCGACATGCCCGACGATGGCGAATTGGTGGACACGTTCTTCGAGGCGTGTCCCGATGCGGCGCTGCGCCAGCGCGTGTTGGTGGACAACCCCGCGCGGCTATACGGATTCAACTAGACGGCAGGCCCGCCCCTTCCGGGGGCCGGGCACAAAAGAACATTCCATTCAACGAGGAGACACCATGTTCAATAAGATTCTCTCGGCCACGGTGCTGAGTCTGGCCGCGTTCGGCGCGGCGCATGCCGACGGCCCGGTTCGCCTGATCATCGCGTTCCCGCCCGGCGGTCCGGTGGACCTGGTGGGGCGCGTGCTGGCCGAGCAACTAGGCAAAGAACTCAAGCAGCAGGTCATCGTCGAAAACAAGGCGGGCGCCAATGGCAATATCGCCGCGGCATACGTGGCCAAGGCGGCCGGCGACGGCTCGGTGCTGTTCCTGACCAGCGTCGGCGCGGTCGCCATCAGTCCGGCGCTGTACAAGGACCTGCCGTACGATCCGGTGCGCGATTTCGCGCCGGTGTCCAAAGTCGTGAACAACGCCACGGTGTTCGTGGTGAATCCCTCCAATCCGGCCACGGATGCCGCCGATTTCGTGAAGGCGTCGCAGGCCGCCAAGCAGTCGGTGGCGATCGGGTCGTCGGGGATCGGCAGCATTCCGCACCTGACGATGGAGATGTTTGCCGATGCCAGCAAAGCCAACGTGCTGCACGTGCCATACAAAGGCGCGGCGCCCGTCATCAACGACGTGATGGGCAACCAGGTGGCCGGGTTCTTCGGCGACGTGCCGGGCCTGATCGGCCATATCCAGGGCGGCAAGCTCAAGCCGCTGGGCATCGCCGCGCCCACACGTCACCCGCTGCTGCCGGACGTGAAGACGCTGGCCGAACAGGGCATCGCGGGCGTGGAATCGAATAACTGGTATGGGATCGTGGCGCCGTCGTCCACGCCGGCGGCGACGGTGGACAAGCTGAACCAGGCGGTGCGCGCCGCGTTGGGCAACGAGGCCGTGCGTGCCAAGCTCGAGAAGTTCGGCGCGCAGGCCGCGCCCAGCTCGCCCCAGGAACTGGCCGCGCTGATCGCCTCCGACCGTGCCAAGTGGACCGCGCTGATCCAGCGCAAGAACATCCGTCCGGAGTGAACATGAGTGCAAGCCGAGTCACCCCCGTGGTTCCGGGCACCCGCCAGGAACTGGCTGCGATCGAGGCGCGCATCAGCGCTGCGCGCGGCCGGATTTCGCCGCTGTACCAGGTGCTGCTGAATAGCCCGGCCGTCGTGGATGGCTGGGAAGCCATGCTGACCGCCATTCGCCAGAAGACGTCGTTGTCGCCGCGTCTGCGTGAACTCATCATCCTGCGCGTGGCGACCTTGAACAACGCGCCCTACGAATTTGACGCGCATGTGCCGCACGCCTTGGCCGGCGGCATGCCGCAAGACGTGATCGACGCTTTGCGGTCCAACCCGGCCCCCCACGACGTGCAAGGGCTGGCTCCCGGCGAAGCCGAGGTGCTGGCGCTGACCGACGCCATGACGCGCGACATCGAGGTGCCCGACGCGGTGTTCGCGCCCGTGCGCGCACGCTACGATGATGCGCAACTGGTCGAGCTGGCCGCCACGGTGGGCGCGTACAACATGGTGTCGCGTTTTCTTGTGGCGCTACGCGTTGGCCATTGAAAGGAGAAGACAGTGCAGGAAACCCTATTGCTGGTGTCGCTGGGCGAACGCTTTGATAACGCCCGCGCGGCCGACATGGCACAGCGCCTGACGGCCGGGCTGGGCGGCGTGGGCGTCAGCGCCTTTGCGGCCGTTGAAGAGGCCGACACGTATGTGTACCTGCGCGGCGCGGGCCACGCGCTGGCGGAAATCCAGGCCCGTCTGGCCGAGAGTTTTCCCGGCGCCCGCGCACGCGTGTTGCATCAAACGCTGGACCTGCCGGGGGCTTCGGCCGGCCAGGACGCGCCATGGCACTACATCGTGGAAACCGATGTGCTGCCCGAGGCCGAGCAGGACCTGAACGCCTGGTATGACCGGGAGCATCTGCCCGGGCTGGCGTCCGTGCCCGGCACGGTGCGTGCGATGCGTTTTGAATGCCGCGATGAATCGCCGCGATACCTGGCCTGCTACGACTTGCACACCCGCGAAACCTTCGGCAGCCCGCCGTGGCTTGCCGTGCGCGCCACTGACTGGAGCAGCCGCGTGCGGCCTTCGTTTCGCAATACCCGCCGCACGATGTTCAAGAAAATCCTGTGACCGCGGGCCGGCGACGGGCCGGCAAGGAGGCATGATGATGGTGAAAAAACTGCTGACCGGGCTGACGATCACCTGCGCGGTGGTGGCATCAGGTTCGGCGCTGGCCGATACGCCCAAACGCGTGAACGTGCTGGTGGGCAACGGTGCGTCGATCGAAGTGCTGGACCAGGGGCAGGGGCCCGCGCTGATGCTGCTGCCGTCGCGGGGGCGCGGCGCGCGGGATTTCGACGAACTGGCCGAACGCTTCGTGCAAGCCGGCTATCGCGTGCTGCGTCCGCAGCCGCGCGGCATCGGCGGCAGTACCGGACCGATGTCGGGCATCACGCTGCATGATCTGGCGGACGACCAGGCCGCCGTGATCCGCAACGTGGCACGCCAGCCGGTGGTGATGGTCGGCCACGCGTTCGGCAACTGGGTGGCCCGCGCCACGGGCGTCGACTACCCGGAGCTGGTGCGCGGGGTCGTGATCGTGGCGGCGGCGGCCAAGCAATATCCGAAAGGCTTGAGCGAACACGTGGACCGCAGCGCCGAACTGTCGTTGCCCGACGCCGAACGCCTGAAGTCGATCCAGTACGCGTTCTTCGCGCCCGGCAATGACGCGCGGGTCTGGTTGAACGGCTGGTATCCCGACGTCAGCGAAAGCCAGCGTCTGGCCGGCAAGGCAACGCGACAGGCGGACTGGTGGTCGGGCGGCGCCAAACCGCTGCTGGACCTGCAAGCAGAATTGGATCTGTTCAAGCCGCCAGCCACGCGCAACGAAATCCGCGACGAATTCGGGGATCGCGTGTCGCTTGTCGTGATTCCCGGGGCAGGGCACGCGCTGGTGCCCGAAAAACCGCAGGCCGTGGTGGACGCCATCGCCGCCTGGGAACGCACGTTGCGCTGATCGCGGCGCCTTCGAAAGGGGGCGATCGCGGACGCCCAGCCGCGGCGCTCCAAGCAAAAGGGCCCGGATATCTCAAGATATCCGGGCCCTTTTTGGTTGCCTACGGGCTTACTTGATCTGGCCCAGCAGCAGGAATTCCATCAGCGCCTTTTGCACGTGCAGGCGGTTTTCGGCTTCGTCCCAGACCACGCTTTGCGGGCCGTCGATGACTTCACCGGTGACTTCTTCGCCGCGGTGGGCAGGCAGGCAGTGCATGAAGACGGCTTCGGCGTCGGCCGCGGCCATCATTTCGGCATCCACGCACCAGTCGGCGAATGCGGCGCGGCGTTCGTCGTTTTCGGCTTCGTAGCCCATGCTGGTCCAGACGTCGGTCGTGACCAGGTGCGCGCCTTGGCAAGCCTCCATGGGATCTTTGAATTGGCGCAGGACGTTGGGCGACGGCGTGCCGATGCGCGCGGCTTCAAGTTCGTAGCCGGCGGGCGTGGACACGTGCAGCGTGAAGCCCAGCATTTCGGCGGCGTGCAGCCACGTGTAGGCCATGTTGTTGGCGTCGCCCACCCAGGCCACCGTCTTGCCGGCGATGGGGCCGCGGTGCTCGATGTAGGTGAAGATGTCCGCCAGGATCTGGCAGGGGTGGAACTCGTTGGTCAGGCCGTTGATGACCGGCACGCGCGAATGCGACGCGAAGCGTTCGATGCGGGTTTGCTCGAACGTGCGGATCATGACGATGTCGACCATGCGCGAAATGACGCGCGCGGTGTCTTCGATGGGCTCGGAACGGCCCAGCTGGGAATCGTTCGAGGTCAGGTTGATGACCGAGCCGCCCATCTGGTACATGCCCGCTTCGAACGACACGCGGGTGCGGGTGCTGGCTTTTTCGAACACCATCGCCAGCGTGCGGTCGTGCAGCGGCATGTGGGGTTCGTAGCGCTTGAATTTTTCTTTGATCAGACGCGCGCGGTCCAGCACATAAGCGATCTCGGCGGACGAAAAGTCCTTGAACTGGAGAAAATGCCGCAACGGGCCGTTTTGAGTCGTGGGAGGAGTCATGGTGATGTCGCAGGTCATTGGACCCGGCCGGGCTCGTGGCCCGGGCGGGAATGGGATGTTTCGGCCAGGAATTGTTGGATGAGCGGGACCAGTGTGCTGACGATCTGGTCTGCCTCTTGCTTGTTCAGGATCAACGGCGGCAGCATGCGGATGACGCGGTCGCGCGTGACGTTGATGAGCAGGCCGGCCGCCAGCGCGTGCGCGGCCAGAACGCCGCAGGGACGCGCCAGCTCGATGCCCAGCATCAGGCCGCGACCGCGAACCTCGGTGACGCCGTCGGTGCCGGCCAGGGCTTGTCGCAGCGCGTCTTTCAGGTAAGCGCCCACGGTATGGGCGTTGTCCAGCAGGCGCTCGGATTCCAGGGCGTCCAGCACCGCCAGGCCGGCCGCGCACACCAGCGGGCCGCCGCCGAACGTGGTGCCGTGGCTGCCCGGGGTGAAAACGCCCGCGGCAGGGCCTGCGGCCAGCATCGCGCCAATCGGCACGCCCCCCGCCAGGCCCTTGGCCAGCGTCATGACGTCGGGCGTGATGTCCGCCCATTGGTGAGCGAACCACTTGCCCGTGCGGCCGATGCCGGATTGCACTTCGTCGATCATCAGCAGCCAGCCGCGCTCGGTGCACAGGCGGCGCACTTCCTGCAGGTAGGCGATGTCGGACGGACGGATGCCGCCTTCGCCTTGCAACACTTCCAGCAGCACCGCCGCGGTACGCGGTTCGGCGTCGCCGGCGGCGCGCACGGCATCGATGTCGTTGTAGGCGACCTGGATGAAGCCGGTAGGCAGCGGTTCGAAGCCCTTGCGCGCCTTGTCGCTGCCGGTGGCCGCCAGCGTGGCCAGCGTGCGGCCATGCCAGGACGAATCCATGGTGATGATGTGGGCGTGCTTGTTGCCGCGCTGGTAAGCGTAGTAGCGCGCCAGCTTGATCGCTGCTTCGTTGGCTTCCGAGCCGCTGTTGTTGAAGGCGACTTCCTGCATCCCGGACAACGCCGTCAGGCGCGCGGCAAGCGCCGCCTGTTGCGGCACTTCATAGATGTTCGAGGTGTGGATGACGCGCGCGGCCTGTTCGCTGATGGCGGCGACAAGCTTGGGGTGGGCATGGCCCAGGCACGACACGCCGATGCCGGCCAGCGCGTCGAGGTATTTGCGGCCGTCGGCATCCCACAACCAGACCCCCTGGCCGTGCGTGAACGCAACCGGCAGGCGGGAATAGATATTGGCCAGAGGCGAGGTCATTGCGGATCCTCCTGGGGGATTACCAAAAATGCCGGCCCTTTTTTGGGGGTGTTTCTTGTAAGAAACGCCATTTGGAAGAGGGCAAAGGATCAATCATATACAATTCGCGGCGCAGGGCGCATGTTTGATCACGCCGAAGATCCGGCTTTCGTGAAAGGCGCGCTGTAGTGAAAGAACTCATGGCAACTCGCGTCAGACAATTCGTAATTCATGGCGTTACCGAAAGCGGTAGCCGATTCCGCCCCAGCGATTGGGCGGAACGGCTCGCCGGCGTAATGGCACAGTTCCGGCCCGCCGGCTGTGCCGGTAACCACCTCACTTATTCGCCTTATGTGCTGCCCGTCGTCATCGACGGCGTGCGCGGAATCGTGGTCGACCTGCGTTTGCGCGACCTGGAACCGCTGGCGTACAAGTTCGTGGTGGATTTCGCTCGCGACAACAACCTCAAGACGGAAGAACGCGAAATCTAGGCCCCAGAACCGAAAAGCGCCCCGACCGGGCGCTTTTCTCATTCTTGGGCAACCCTGCTCGCCCATCGGGCGGGCGCGCCCCTAGGCGCCGCATCCGCGCACCAGGCTTGGATCAGGCTCAGGCCCCGATCAGGCTCAGGTCCCGTAGCGGTCGAGGATCTTGCGGATGTCGCGCACCCCCGAGCCATCCGTGCTCAGCAGCGCCCGTGCGGTGACGGACTCCAGGTGATGCTCCAGCAGATGCAGCACGTGTTTTTCATCGCGTGCGCGCAGGCCCTCGACGATCTCCATGTGCTCGCTGACCGCGCACTCGCTGGAATGGGGGCGGCCGTATAACGCCAGGATCAGTGAACAGCGCGAGACGATTTCGTTCACGTAGCGGGCGTACACCGCATTGCCCGACAGCTCCGCCATCAGGATGTGGAATTCGCCTGATAGGCGGATGGATTCGTTCGTGCTGTTGCGCTTGCGGGCTTCTTCCTCTTGCGCCACGTGCTGCGCCAGGCGCGTCAACCCCGCTTCGGTGATGTGCTGCAGCAGCCGACGGGCCACATCGCGCTCCAGGCAGCGGCGCGCCTCGAAGATGTCGTGCGCCTCTTCCAGGCTGGGGCGGGCCACGGCGGCGCCCCGGTTCGGCCGCAGATCCACCAGGCCCTCGCTGAATAGCCGCGTCAACACTCCCCGAACGATGGTCCGGCTGACGCCGAAGCGCTCGCCGATGACGTCTTCTGGCAGTTTGTCGCCCGGCAGCAGGGCTTGTTCGATGATGGCCCGGCGCAAATTAATGTATACGATTTCGCTGCGATTTATGTCTTTCTTGGCGGGCTCGTTAGCCGGCGGCGCGAGAGGTTTCATCTTCTTCTTAGGCTCCTGTGCATGCGCATTTTCATTGTGTCGGAAAAGATCCGGCATCCGCTGCCGGCGCGCACGGCGGGGTGTAGGCAAGCATACTACACCGGGCGATAAGGGTTAGCGATAGCTTGAAGGCAGGACTGAAACGCGTACATTGTCCGCATAAATCGTATACAAACATTTATACAAAACCGGTCTGATTGATCCGGCTTCTGTATTTTGTTTGTATACAAAACGACCGAGGTTTGTTCCATGTCCGCCACGCCCGACGCCGTCGCCTTTGATCGGCCCGCTTTCACGCCATACCGCTTGCTGGTGATCAATGGCAACACCACGTCTGACCTGACCCGCAGCCTGGGCGAGCAGGCTCGCGCTTTCCTGGGGAGCGCGGCGCACGTGCATGCCGTCACGGCCGCGTTCGGGCCGGCCTACATCGCCAGCCGCGTCGAGGCGGCGGTGGCCGCCCATGCGGTACTGGAAACCGTCGAGCGCGAAGTTGCCCTGGCCGAGGCCCCGTTCGACGCCTGCCTGCTGGCCTGTTTCGGTGAACCCGGCATTGGCGCCGTGCGCGAATGCCTGCCGGTGCCGGTGGTGGGCATGGCCGAGGCCTCGATCATGGCCGCCATGCAGCGCGGCGACCGCTACGCCATCGTGACGGTGGGCCAGCGCTGGCCCGGCATGCTGCGCGAGCAGATCCGCCAATTGGGGCTTGAGTCCCGTTGCGCCGGCATCATCGCCTTGCCGGGCAATGCGCTGGACTACGTATCGCGTTCGCCCGAGTCGGCCGCCGAAGTCAGCCGCGCGCTGGATGGCGCGGTGGCGCAGGGCGCCGACGTGGTGATCGTGGCGGGCGCGGCGCTGGCGGGCTACCTGCCCGCGCTGCCGCGCCGGCCAGCCGTGCCCATCATCGACTCGTACCGGGCGGCGCTGGCTCAAGTGTTGGCCCTGGCCTCGCTGGACCGGGCGCAGCGCCTGTACGCCCCAGTCTGACCCGCCCGACCCGATCGCTTCACACATCGCGCCGGGCCCGATCCCGGCGACAGCAAACCGGTATTTCAGACCGATAGACAAGGGAGAGTTGCAGCCATGAAGACGTTGCTTAAATGGACCGCCGGGGCAGTGATCGCGTTGTCCGCCATCACCGGGGCCTCTGCCGCCAACACGCTGAAGTGGGGCGCCGCGCGCGACCTGGATTCGCTGGATCCGTATTCCTACGGCAGCACCTTCAATCTGGCGTTCCTGAACCATGTGTACGAAGCGCTCATCCGCTACGACGACAAGTTCAACATCACGCCGGCGCTGGCCGAGTCCTGGGAGGCCACGTCGCCCACCGTGCTGCGCTTCAAGCTGCGCCAAGGCGTGAAGTTCCACAACGGCGCGCCGTTTACCGCCGACGACGTGGTGGCCTCGATGACCCGGGTGTCGGACGTCGCCTCGCCGCTGAAGGGCAACCTGCCGGCGTTCAAGTCCGTGCGCAAGGTCGACGACTTCACGGTTGACATCGAGATGACGCATCCGTACCCGCTGATGCTCAATGACCTTACCAACATCTTCATCTTCAATCGCCAGTGGCTGGTGGACAACAACAGCACCAAGCCAACGGACGCCGCGAAGAAGATCGAAGGCTATGCCACGCACAATGCGAACGGCACCGGCCCGTTCAAGGTGGAGTCGTACCGCCCCGACACGCGGACCGTGCTGGTCGTGAACCAAGCCTGGTGGGACACGCCGCGCCACAACCTGGACCGCATCGAATTCACGCCCATCGCTTCGGCGCCGACGCGCGTCGCGGCGCTGTTGTCGGGCGACATCAATTTCACGGAAAACGCGCCGCTCCAGGATCTGGACCGCCTGCGCGCCGCGCCCAACGTGAAGGTGCTGGCGGCCACCGAACTGCGCACGCTGTACTTCGGATTCAATCTGAGCGACAAGCTGGTCGGCTCCAATATCACGGACAAGAATCCGCTGAAGGATGTGCGCGTGCGCCAGGCGTTGTACATGGCGCTATCGCCCGATCTGCTGCAAAAGCGCGTGATGCGCGGCCTGTCGCGCACGACGGGCGCATTGGTGGCGCCCACCATCCCGGGCTACGAGGCCAGGCAGGACGAGCGCCTGCCATTCGACGCCGCGCGCGCCAAGAAGCTGCTGGCCGATGCGGGATATCCCGACGGCTTCACGCTGTCGCTGCTGTGCTCGAACGACATGTTCGTGAACGAGGAAGAGCTGTGCCAGGCCGCGGCGTCGATGTGGGCGAGGATCGGCGTGAAGGCGACGCTGGCCAGCGGCCCGCGTTCGCTGCAAAACCCCAAGCGCTCGCGCGGCGAGTTCGATATCACCATCCATGGCTGGGCCAACGAGCCGCAGATCGACGCGCTGTCGATCCTGCTGCAGGTGATGCACAGCCGCACGGGGCCTGCCGGCGTCTTCAACTGGGGGCAGTGGGGAGACGCGGCGCTGGACGCGAAGATCGACGCGGCCGCCGCCGAGATGGACCGTCCGAAGCGCATCCAGATGATGGCCGAGGTATTGCAGACCCTGCATGACGACGTGCGCTTTTTGCCTTTGCACCAGCAGCCCATGGCCTGGGCCGTGGGCAACAAGGTGGGCGACGTGCTGCAGATGCCGGACAACAAGGCCCGGCTGTGGAATGTGCGCATGCAGTGATGCGTGCCTGAGCGGGGGGG
>NZ_JBHFII010000051.1:18087-24875 GCF_057334215.1 Achromobacter maghribensis
GCCGCGTGCCGATCGGGGCGCGGCAGCCCGGAGTCCGACATCGGGTCTGAAGGGAGCCGCACATGCTGGCATTCATTGTTAGACGGGTCGTAAACGCGGTTGGCGTGATGCTGGCGGTGGCGTTGCTGGCCTTCGTGATTTTCCGTTTTGTCGGCGACCCCGTCGACATGATGCTGAACGAGCAGGCGTCGCAGACGCAGCGCGATGAACTGCGCGAACGGCTGGGGCTGAACGCATCCGTGGGCATGCAGTTCGTCCACTTCGTGACCAATGCGGCGCAAGGCGAGTTCGGCATTTCGTACCGCAACCAGCAAGACGTGTTCGCGCTGGTGGCCGAACGCTTCCCCGCCACGTTTGAATTGGTGATGATGGCGACGCTGCTGTCGCTGGTCATTGGCGTGCCGCTGGGCGTCCTGACGGCCATCTACCGCAAGTCGCGCGTGGCGCAGGCCTTGCAGTTCGTGTCCATTCTGGGCATCTCGCTGCCCAGCTTCGTGGTGGGCATCATGTTGATCCTGATCTTCTCGGTACAGCTGGGCTGGCTGCCCGGTTTCGGCCGCGGCGATACGGTGAAGATCGGAGGATGGTCCACGGGCCTCTTGACGCCGTCGGGCCGCGCGGCGCTGGTGCTGCCGTCCATCACGCTGGCGCTGTTCCAGATCACGCTGATCATGCGGCTGGTGCGGGCCGAGATGCTGGAGACGCTGCGCACCGAATTCATCAAGTTCGCGCGGGCGCGCGGCCTGCCGGACAGGGTGGTGCATTTTCGGCTGGCGCTGCGCAACTGCCTGATGCCCGTCATTACCGTGACCGGCATGCAGATCGGCAACCTGATCGCGTTCGCGCTGATCACGGAAACGGTCTTCCAGTGGCCGGGCATGGGCCTGCTGTTTATCCAATCGGTCATGTTCGTGGACATTCCCGTCATGGCGGCCTATCTGGTGATCGTGTCCTTCATCTTCGTGGCGCTGAATACGCTCGTGGACATGATGTACGGCGTGGTCGATCCACGCCTGCGCAGTCAGCACGTCAAAGGAGGCGCCAATGCTCACTAAACCTTTTTCGGGCGGCGCGCAGAGCCGGCTGTCCCGCTTCCTGCAAAGTGATCTGTGGTGGAGCCTGCGGCACGACTACGTGGCGATGGGCGCGGGCGTCGTGCTGCTGGTGGTGGTCTTGCTGGCGCTGTTCGCGCCGTGGATCGCGCCGCAGAACCCCTATGACCTGGCGCAACTGGACCTGCTGAACGCCGAACTGCCGCCGTTCTGGGTGGAGGGCGCCGACCCGCAATTCCTGCTAGGCACGGACACGCAGGGCCGCGATGTGTGGTCGGCCATCCTGTATGGCTCGCGCATGTCTTTGGTGATCGGCCTGGCGACGGTGGTGCTGTCATTGGCGATCGGCCTGCTGGTGGGGCTGGCGGCGGGCTACTTCGGCGGCTGGATCGACAACGCGCTGATGCGGCTGGGCGACACGCTGCTCAGCATCCCGACGATTCTCGTGGCCATCCTGGTGACGGCCGTGTTCCGCCAATTGCTGCCGCCGGGGCTGCGCGAAACGCTGTCGTCCGTGATCCTGATCCTGGCGATCTCCATGACCAACTGGGTGCAGTACGCCCGCACGGTCCGGGCCTCGGCACTGGTGGAACGGGGCAAGGAATACGTGCAGGCGGCGCGGCTGATCCGGGTCAGCTCGTTGCGCATCATGCTGACCCACATCCTGCCCAATACGCTGACGCCGGTCATGGTGACGGCCACGCTGAACCTGGGGCTGGCCATCCTGATCGAGGCCACGCTGAGTTTCCTGGGCGTGGGCATGCCGCCCACCGAGCCGTCGCTGGGCACGCTGATCCGCCTGGGCAACCAGTTCCTGTTTTCGGGGCAATGGTGGGTCGTGGTTTTCCCCGCGCTGTATCTGAGCCTGATCGTGCTGGTGGTGAACCTGCTGGGCGATTGGCTGCGCGACGCTCTGAATCCCCGTTTGCGCTGAAGCGCATCGTTCAATAGAGGATAAGCATGGAAAATGCAACGCTGTATACCCACGTGCGTCCGGCGGGCGGCGAGCCGACGTCGGTACTGGTGCGCGACGGGCGCATCCACGCATGGGGGGGCGCGGCCCCCGCCGACGTGCCGGTCGTGGATGGCGGCGGCGCCCTGTTGCTGCCGGGGCTGATCGACGCCCACGCGCACCTGGACAAGACGATGTACGGCATGCCCTGGTACCGCAACGAGGTGGGGCCGCGGCTGATCGACAAGATCGAGAACGAGCGCGCCGAGAAGAAGCGCCTGGGCATCGACCCGTACCGCCAGTCGGCGCGGCAGATCGTGATGTCGATCGCGGACGGCACCAGCCATATTCGTAGCCATGTGGATGTGGACACTGACATTGGCCTGGCCGCGATCGAAGGCGTGATGCGTGCCCGCGAGCAATATCGCGACCAGATCGATGTGGAACTGGTGGCCTTCCCGCAAAGCGGGCTGTTGATCCGCCCGGGCACGCTGGAACTGATGGACGAGGCCCTGAGCATGGGCGCGGAAGTCGTGGGCGGGCTGGACCCCGCGGGCATGGACCGCGACCCCAAGGGGCATCTGGACGCCATCTTCGGGCTGGCCGACAAGCACGGCAAGCCGATCGACATCCATCTGCACGAAGCGGGCGAGCTGGGCGCGTTTTCGATGCAGATGACGATTGACCGCGTGTTGGCCCTGGGCATGCAGGGCAAAGTCACCCTATCGCACTCGTTTTGCCTGGGCATGACCGACACGCAGGCGGTGCAGGCGCTGACCGACGGGTTGCTGGAAGCGGGCGTCCACATCATGACGACGGGTTCCGCATCGCGTCCCGTGCCCAACGTGGCGCGCCTGCGCCAGGCGGGCGTCACCGTCTGTACCGGCAACGACGGCATGCGTGATACCTGGGGCCCCTATGGCAAGCCGGATATGCTGGAACGCACGATGCTGGTGGGCCTGCGCAATAACTTCCGGCGCGACGACGAACTGGCGCTGGCATTGGACGTGGCCACCTACGGCAATGCGCGGGTCATGAATCTGGCGGACTACGGGCTGGAACCCGGCTGCCAGGCGGACTTCGTGTTGGTGGATGCCGAAACGGTCGCAGAGGCGATCGTGTCGCGGCCGGTGCGCAAACTGGTGGTCAAACGTGGCCGCGTGGTCGCGCGCGACGGCCGCGCGCTGGTGGAGGCGCCGTGATGCGCGCCGCCGACGGCCCCATCTTGCTGACCGCGCGCTGGGTGGTCGGCCACGAGAACGGGCGCCACTGCCTGTACGAGAACGGCGAAGTTGTCTTCGAAGGCAATCGCATCGTGTATGTCGGCCACCGTTATCCGGGGCCGGTCGCGCGCCGCCACGACTACGGCCGCGCGGTGATCGGCCCGGGTTTCGTGGACCTGGATGCATTGTCCGACCTGGACACGACCATCCTGGGCTTCGACAATTCCCCCGCCTGGCGCAAGGGCCGCATTTGGCCGGATACCTATATGAAGCGGGGGCCGTACGAGATGTACACCCCCGCCGAATTGGCTTTCCAGAAGCGCTACGCGTTCGCGCAGCTGATTCGCAACGGGATCACCACGGCACTGCCCATCGCATCGCTGTTCTACCGCGTCTGGGGCGAAACGCGCGACGAGTTCCTGTCGGCGGCCAACGCGGCCGGCGAACTGGGGCTGCGCGTGTATCTGGGCCCGGCTTACCGTAGCGGCCATACGTATGTGGACGGCGAGGGCAAGATCCGCTGCCACTACGATGAGGCGCGTGGCATGGCGGGTCTGGCCGACGCGGTCGCATTCTGCGACGAGGTCGAAGGGCGCCACGACGGCCGCGTGCGTGCCATGCTGTCGCCCGATCGCATCGAGACGTGCACGCCCGGGTTGTTGCGTGCGTCGGCCGCCGCCGCGCGCGAGCGTGGCATCCCGATCCGGCTGCATTGCTGCCAGTCGCGCCTGGAATACGACCTGGTGCTGGAGCAGCACGGCATGAGCCCGCCGGAATGGCTGCAAAGCCTGGACTTCCTGTCCGAACGCGCGTTGCTGCCGCATGGCACCTACGTGTCGGGCTCGCGCCATATCGACCGGCCCGGGCACGATATCGAGATCATCCGCGACGCGGGCGCCAGCATCGTGCATTGCCCGCTGGTGTCGGGACGCCACGGCGCCACGCTGGAATCGTTCGCGCGCTACCGCAAGCTGGGCGTGAACATCGGCATGGGCACCGACACCTGGCCGCCCGACATGGTGTTGAACATGCAGATCGGGATGATGCTGTGCCGGGTGGCGGACGGCACGACCGAAGCCGTGCGCTCGGAGGACTATTACGACGCCGCCACCGTCGGCGGGGCGGATGCCCTGGGGCGGCCAGACCTGGGCCGGCTGGCGGTCGGCGCCAAGGCCGACATCGTGGTGTTCGATTTCTCGCACGACCGCAATGGCCAGATGATCGATCCGATCCAGACGCTGATGGTCAGCGGCAGCGGGCGCGACGTGTCGCAGGTGATCATCGACGGCCGCTTTGTGATGGTGGACGGCCATATCCCCGGCTTCGATGCGCGCCTGGCGCAAGAGCAGGCGCAAGCGCAGTTCGACGGCCTGGTCGCGCGCTACCCCGATCGCACCTGGGGCCATCCCCCGGCCGACCAGATTTTCTCTTCCAGCTATCCGCGTCCCGCAAGGAGCCCGTCATGATGGCCATCCTGTCCCGCCCGGCTACGCCCGAGGCCAACGCCACGCCCGCTGGCACGCCGACCCTGTCCGTGCGCGACCTGTCCGTGGAATTCCCGACGCGGCACGGCGTCCTGGTGGCCACGCGTGACATCAGTTTCGATATCCAGCCCGGTGAGGTCCTGGGCATGGTGGGTGAGTCAGGCGCGGGCAAATCACTGACCGGCATGGCGGTGATCGGCCTGCTGGAGCCGCCCGGCCGGCTGGGCAGCGGCGAGATCCATCTGGCGGGCAAGCGCATTGACAACTTGCCGCCGAAGGCGCGCCAGCGGCTGCGCGGCAAAGAGATCGGGGCGATTTTCCAGGACCCCTTGACCAGCCTGCATCCGCTGTTCACCGTCGGCGACCAGTTGATCGAGACCATTCGCCATCACGACAAGTCTTCCGCCGCCGCCGCGCGCGCCCGTGCGCTGGAACTGCTGCTGGCCGTGGGGATCCCCGCGGCCGACAAGCGCATCGATCACTATCCGCACCAGTTTTCCGGCGGCATGCGCCAGCGCGTGGTCATTGCGTTGGCCCTGGCGGCGCGGCCCGCGCTGATCATCGCTGACGAGCCCACGACGGCGCTGGACGTGTCCGTGCAGGCGCAGATCACCGCGTTGCTGCGCCGGTTGTGCCGGGAGCAAGGCACTTCGGTGCTGCTGGTGACCCACGACATGGGCGTGATCGCCGAGACCGCCGATCGCGTGGCGGTGATGTATGCGGGCCGCATCGTCGAGATCGGCCCGGTGCTGGACGTGTTGCGGCGTCCCGGCCATCCCTACACGCAGGGCCTGATGAATGCCATCCCCGGTCTGCGCCAGCGCGCCGAGCGCCTGAACCAGATCGACGGCGCCATGCCGCGGCTGCACGCGATGCCCGAGGGCTGTGCATTCCATCCCCGCTGCGCCATGGCAGGGCCGCGCTGCGCCCAAACACGCCCGCCGCTGGCTGCATCCCCGGCAGGCGCCACGGTCAGCGCCTGCTGGCTGCATCAAGGAGGCGTCGCTCATGCCGCGTAACGATGATCTGCTGTTGCGGGCCGACGACCTGGCCTGCTGGTTCGATGTGTCGCCGCCCTGGCTCGAGCGGACGCTGTCGCGGCAGCCCGAGCAAACGCTGAAGGCGGTGGACGGGGTGTCCCTGGCGGTGCCGCGGGGCACCACGCTAAGCATCGTCGGCGAATCCGGCTGCGGCAAGTCCACGTTGGCGAAATTGCTGGTGGGCCTGGTCGCCCCGACCCGTGGCAAGCTGCAATATGGACGCAACCGCAGTGGCGGCGTGCTGCACCCGCAAATGATCTTCCAGGATCCGTATGCCAGTCTGAATCCGCGCTGGCGCGTGGGCAACATCGTGGCGGAACCCATCATCACGCAGGGCTTGCGGGCCACGCCCGCCGATACGCGCCGCCGCGTCGACGAGCTGCTGGAACTGGTGGGCCTGTCCGCCAGCGACGCGGGCCGCTTTCCCCACGAGTTCTCGGGCGGCCAGCGGCAACGCATCTCCATCGCCCGCGCGTTGGCGACGGAAGCCGAATTCCTGGTCTGCGACGAGCCGACTTCCGCCCTGGACGTGTCGGTGCAGGCGCAGATCCTGAACCTGATGGGCGATCTGCAAAAGGAATTCGGCCTGACCTACGTGTTCATCAGCCACAACCTGTCGGTCGTGCGCCATGTGTCGGACAGTGTGGCGGTGATGTATCTGGGCAGAATCGTCGAACAGTCCGCGGCGGACGCGTTGTTCGATTCGCCCCAGCATCCGTATACGCGGATGCTGCTGGATACGATTCCGGATCTGGAAAACCCCAGGCGGGACCGAGAGCCGATGGGCGGCGAAGTCCCGAACCCGATCCAGCCGCCGACGGGGTGCACGTTCCATCCCAGGTGTCCGGATGCGCGCGACGAATGCCGGATCGATGTGCCGGAGGTGAGCGTCGTCGGCGGCCGGCAGGTACGGTGTCATGCGGTGAGGTGGGAGAGGAGGGCGGTGGCGGCTTAGTTGTTGTGCTGCGGGGGAGGGTGTTCTTTTGACGTCTGGCGCGTGGGTGGCTGGGGCGCGCGGGTCAACGATTGCGGTCCGG
>NZ_JBHFII010000052.1:0-1092 GCF_057334215.1 Achromobacter maghribensis
CCGATTTTGGCCGCCCGGGCGGCCGAAATCGGCATACGTGCCTTGCCTCGTCGTGGCGGTGGTCGCTTGCGCGAATGCGAAAAGGGGGGTGTTGGTGCGTTTTCAAGTGCGGGGGTAGGTAGAGATGGGCGGCGCGCGGTGGACGGTGGATTGCGAATGCAGGCTTTGTGCGCGCGCCGCCCATCCGGCACTGGGGTTAAAGTGGCGATTGGCCTTTGCGCTGCGGGTGGGCGCCTGGCCTGGCTTTATTGGCCCTCTATCCTCGCCCTCGCCTTCCGATCATGACCGCCACTGCCGCTCTGCTCGCCTTCACGCTGGCCGCCGCCATCCTCACGATCACGCCGGGGCTGGATACGGCACTGGTCTTGCGAACTGCCGCCGTCGAAGGCGGACGCCGCGCGTTGATGGCGGGGTTGGGTATCTGCGCGGGATGTCTGCTTTGGGGCGCCATCGCCGCTTTCGGCCTGGGCTCCCTGCTGGCCGTCTCTACGCTGGCGTATGACACGCTGCGCATCTGCGCTGCGGCCTACCTGTTCTATCTGGGCGCCAAACTGCTGTGGCGCACCCTGCCCGGCCGCCGGTCCGCGCAGGCGGCGGCCAGCGAAAACGCCTCGTCCGCATCCGCCCCGCCATTCGCCTCCACCAGCGCCACCGGCTGGTTCCTGCGCGGCTGCCTGACCAATGCCTTGAATCCGAAGGTCGGCATCTTCTACATCACGTTCCTGCCCCAGTTCATTCCCACGGGCGCAAACGTGCTCACGTTCAGCCTGTTATTGGCAGCCGTACACGCCCTCCTGGGCGTACTCTGGTTCACTCTGCTGGTCGCCGCCACCCGCCCCTTGGCAAAATGGCTATCCCGCCCCACCGTGATGCGTGGCCTGGACCGCATGACAGGCGCGGTATTCATCGCATTCGGACTAAAGCTGGCACTAGAAAAACGCTAAAGCCAAAGCGATCAAACACGCGCCCCCCGCATTCGCGAAGCGCCAACGCCCCGACGCAAGCCCGCCCAAACGCCAAAAACGGCCGCCCGCGCGGCCGTCTTTGGCGACCCCGCAAGCTCCTCCGCCCCCCACCACCCGAGGCAAAAAC
>NZ_JBHFII010000053.1:0-512 GCF_057334215.1 Achromobacter maghribensis
CCGGTCTCCTGATAGGAGTAGGTGATGACACCCGTCGCCGCGTTGTAACCCGTGATGGTCAGCACGCCCTTGTCGGTGGTGATGACGACCGGGGTCGTGGACGCGTTGGTGACATCATGGCCACCGACCGTGACGCCTGCGATGCCGGCTTCAGCGGACACGGTGACCTTGCCGGTGACGGTCTCGCCAGAGGCTTCAACGACGCTGTTGTGTGCGTCAGTGACGTTTCCGTCGCCATCTTCAGGCGTGACAACCGGCGGCGCGTCGGTCTGGCCATTGATGGTGATGGTCAATTCAGCGGTGCTGGTGTCGCCATCGGCATCGGTGATCGTGTAGCGGATGGTCTCGGTCAGCGTCTCGCCGTTGTTCAAGGCTTGAACGGCCGGCAGGCTGTTGTTCAACTGATAGGACCAGGTGCCGTCGCCGTTGTCGACCAGCGTGCCGTACTTGGCATCGCCCGTGGTGATGGCGACCGTGCTGGTGTCCGCGCCCAACGTATCGTTGGTGAGCAG
>NZ_JBHFII010000054.1:0-34028 GCF_057334215.1 Achromobacter maghribensis
GAATGGAAGGTCACCCTTGATGCCTTCAATCTGCATGAAGGCGAACTCTACGTCACCGACGCGATCAGCAAGCTGGATTACGTCATGACGGGCATGGCCGTGACCGTCGAAGGCGTCGCGATACCTGAAGTGAAGGATCAGCCCGTCAACCTGTGGTTGACCGTCGACAACAGCACTGACGGGGGCTGGATCCGCGCCAAGGGACCGTTGGTCCTGAAGCCGTTGTCCCTGGATCTGGGCGTGCGCATGGGCAATGTGGCCCTGGCACCCTTGGCGCCGGCCGTCCGCAGCGTGGCGCCGATCGTGCTGCTGGATGGCCGTCTGGGCGCGACCGCGCAAATCCACGTCCAGGAAAAAAATGGCGCCGTGGACGCTTCCGCCACCGCCGTCCAGGCCGACCTGACCCAGTTCAAGGCGCGCGACGAATCGCTCAAGCCCGCGCTGGACATGGCCCTGCAAACCTTGCGCGTCACCGCCGACCGGCTGGCGATGGGACCGGGGCAGAGCCAGTTCACCCTGGCGGCCGCGGGTATTCAGGGCAACGGCAAGCTGGACCTGAAAGGCATGTTCACGCCGCAACCGCTGACGCTGAAATCGTCCGTGGACCTGTCCGAACTGAACGTCGCGTCCTTTGCGCCCTACGCCGCCTCAAGCCTGAACGCCACCGTGCGCGCCATTACGCTGGGCGCCAAGGGCGATGTGGATTTCACCGCCGCGGCGGGCAACGCCCCGATGAAGGTCAACTGGAAGGGCGGCGTCGAGATCACGGGCGTGGACCTGCAGGACCGGGTCAACAACGATGACTTCCTGAATTGGAAGCGGCTGGGCTTCTCGGGCATGGACATCTCGGTGGCGGGCGACAAGATCGGCGCCAAGCTGGGCGACATCGCGCTGGAGGATTTCTACGGCCGCATCCTGCTGAACGCACAGGGCCGCCTGAACGTCATGGACCTGATCGCAGCGCCGGGCCAGGCCGGCGGCTCGATCACCCAGGATACGCAGACGCCGGGCAGGCAGGCGGCTCCCCCTGCGCCGACGCCCGCGGCCGCCCAGCGCGGCGCCGGCGCGGGCATGCCGGATATCTCGGTCAACAGCGTCACGCTGTCGCGGGGCCGCATGACGTTCACCGACCGCTTCGTCAAACCCAATTACGTGGCTGAAGTGTCGGCTATCGAGGGCGCGATCACAGCGGTCTCGTCCACCAATCCGCAGCCCGCCAAGGTCAAGGTGACGGGCCGCGTCTACACCACCGCCCCGTTGTCCATCAGCGGCATCGTGCAGCCATTCGCCAAGTTCCTGACACTGGATCTCAAGGTCTCGGCCAAGGGCGTCGACCTGCCGCGCTTCAATACCTATTCGGCCAAGTACGTGGGCTACCCGATCAAGCGGGGCAAGCTGTCGGTGGACCTGGAATACAAGATCAAGGACCGCGCGCTGCAGGCGTCCAACCACGTGGTGCTGAACCAGCTGACCTTCGGCGACAAGACCAACAGCCCGGACGCGACCAAGCTGCCGGTGTTGCTGGCCGTGGCGTTGCTGAAGGACTCGCGCGGCAATATCGACATCAACCTGCCGATTTCCGGGTCGCTGGACGACCCGGAATTCTCGGTGGGCGGCATCGTGGTCCGCGTGGTGATGAACCTGGTGGTCAAGGCCGTGACGTCGCCGTTCAGCCTGCTGGCTTCGGCCTTTGGCGGGGGCGAAGAGCTGTCCTACGTGGAATTCACGCCGGGCAGCGCCGTGCTGACGGAAGACTCGCAGCAGCGTATCGATACGCTGATCAAGGCACTGACGGACCGGCCGGCGCTGAAGATGGACATCAGCGGCCGCGCCGACCCCAAGACCGACATGGAAGGCCTGCGCCAGGCCTGGGTCGACGGCCAGATCCGCGCCGCCAAGGCCGCCGACACTGCGCCGCGCGGCAAGAAGCCGAACCTGGCGGGGGTGCAGGTGTCGGCCGCCGAACGCACCAAGTATCTGGAAGAGGTCTACGACGACGCCGACATCAAGGACAAGCCGCGCAATTTCATCGGCATGGCCAAGTCGGTGCCGACGGATGAGATGGAAGCCATGCTGCGCGGCGTGGCGCCGGTGGGCGACGAGCAGCTACGCCAACTGGCCGATGCGCGCGCGCAAGCGGTTTATGAGAAGTTGCTAGCCCAGGAAGGACTCGCGGACCGTGTATTCATCGTTGCGCCGCAGCTGGACGCGGACGGCATCAAGGACGAGGGGCAACCCTCGCGCGTGGACTTCTCCCTGAAGTGAACCCAGCCGGCCATCAGGGGTACGCCTGCCGTCCCCGGCCGCGCTTTTGCCAGGAGATTCTTCATGAAAGATCAGGACGCGCACTTCGACAGCCTGTTGCCGCCTCTGCGGCTGGATCGGCGGGGCTTCATCGCCACGACGGTCGCCGCGGGCTTTTCCCTGGCTGCGGGGCCAGCGGTGGCCCAGACGGCCATCGCTACCGATACCAAGGGGCTGACGGCCGGCAAGGTCGATATCCCGACGACGGACGGCAAGATGCCCGCCTATCGTGCGGCGCCGCAAGGCAAGAAGAACCTGCCGACCGTGATCGTGGTGTCCGAGATATTCGGCGTGCACGAGTACATCCAGGACGTCTGCCGCCGGCTGGCGCACCTGGGCTATCTGGCGATCGCGCCTGAACTGTTCGCGCGCCAGGGCGACCCGTCCAAGTACACCGAGATCCCCAAGCTGCAAGCCGAGATCATCGGCAAAGTGCCGGACGCGCAGGTCCAGCGCGACCTGGACGCGACGGCGAAGTGGGCGGCGGCCAACAGCGGGGACGCGGATAAGCTGGGTATCGTCGGCTTCTGCTGGGGCGGCCGCCAGGTCTGGCTGTACGCGGCCCACAATCCGAAGCTGAAGGCGGGCGCGGCGTTCTATGGCCAATTGGCGGGCGAACCCAGCGAGCTGAAACCGAAGTCGGTGCTGAGCCTGGTGAACGAACTGAAGGCGCCCGTTCTTGGCGCCTATGGCGGCAAGGACGCCGGTATTCCGCAGACGGACGTGGACCGGATGCGGATCGAACTGGCGAAGGGCCCGGCGGCGGCGAAAGCATCCCGGATCGACGTGTATCCGGACGCGCCGCACGCGTTCCATGCGGATTACCGGCCGTCTTATCGGAAGGCAGAGGCCGAGCAGGCGTGGACGCGGATGCTGGATTGGTTCAAGCAGAACGGCTTGGGGTAACGGGTAGCGTCCGGGCGGCGCGCAGTCGGCATGCGTGGAGAAAGCTATTGCGCCTTTTCGCCTGGCAATCCGTCGCTGACCTCGGCCAGCGCGTTCTTCATGTCCTTGTAACTGATCGCGCGTTCGTTCTGGAAGCTGCCCAGCACGCCGCGGCATCCGTCCACGCCGGACCGCTTCATGTCCTCCATCATGGACTTGCCTTCCCCCAGGCCCTTCTGAAAGAGCGCCTCGTAGCTGTTCGAGACAAACCCGTATTCCTGGGCGTACTGCATCAGGTTTTTCTTGGCGGTGGCCTGGTGCTGGGCCAGGTCGGGTTCCGAGGCGCCGCAGGCGCGGGCAGCGCCGTTGGAGGCGCCGGCGGCGACCACGAAGGAGTCGTATTGGGCCTGTTCGCTGGCGTCCGGGGCGGCCCAGGCAGGGGCGGCGGCGGTGGCCAGAATCCAGGCCAGGCCAGTCAAGATCTTTCGCATCGGTGAATCTCCGCATGGTGCCCGCCGGCTGTCAATGCGGGCGCGGCGGGCGTGGGTCACTACTGCATTATGGCAAGCAGCCGTTTCCATGCGGTGAGGCGGGGGTGTGGAGTCGT
The DNA here is from genome assembly GCF_057334215.1 of Achromobacter maghribensis. Taxonomy (NCBI): domain Bacteria; kingdom Pseudomonadati; phylum Pseudomonadota; class Betaproteobacteria; order Burkholderiales; family Alcaligenaceae; genus Achromobacter; species Achromobacter maghribensis. The sequence continues at coordinate 3,797 of NZ_JBHFII010000054.1, forward strand.
TTCAGACTGTGCGGTTTTTTTTCCTGGGGCGCCCGCGCAGCAGGCCGGCCGCGCACGAACTATGATGGAGGTTGTGAGGCACTCCTGCTTCAATGCAACACCCCCTACATCCTGGAGATCTACATGACGATCAAAGTCGGCGACCGCGTGCCGGATGGCACCCTGACCGAATTCATCGAAACCGAAACCGCCGGCTGCTCGCTGGGCCCCAACGCGTTCCAGGTTGCCGACCTGACCCGCGGCAAGACCATTGCGCTCTTCGCGGTTCCGGGCGCCTTCACCCCCACCTGCTCGGCCAAGCATCTGCCGGGCTACGTCGAGCAAGCCGCCGCGCTGAAGGCCAAGGGCGTGGATGAAATCTGGTGCGTGTCCGTCAACGACGCGTTCGTCATGGGCGCCTGGGGCCGCGAGCAAAAGACCGACGGCAAGGTCCGCATGCTGGCTGACGGCTCGGCCCTGTGGACCAAGGAACTTGGCCTGGAACTGGACCTGATCGCGCGCGGCATGGGCGTGCGTTCGCAACGCTATTCGGCCCTGATCGTCGACGGCGTGGTCAAGCAACTGAACGTGGAAGCGCCTGGCAAGTTCGAAGTCAGCGATGCCGCCACGATGTTGTCGCAAGCCTGATCTAACGTAGTTCCTGTTTTACCGCTCACGCGGCGGGCCGCCTTCGCAGCCCGCCGTGCTAATGCCAGCAGCGGTTGCCAACGCCATGCTCGCCACCCTCTCTTCTTTCTCGTCGCTCTACGTCGCGACCTTGCTGATGCTTATCGGCACGGGTCTGTTCAACACCTACATGGGCCTGCGCCTGACCGCGCAGTCGGTCAGCGAGGTGTGGATCGGCGTGCTGATCGCCGGCTACTACCTGGGGCTGGTATGCGGCGCGCGGCTGGGGCACCGGCTCATCATCCGCGTGGGCCATATCCGCGCATTCGTGGCCTGTGCAGCCATTGCCACCTGCATGATCCTGGCACAGACGCTGGTCGACTCCATGCCGCTGTGGCTGGTGTTCCGCATTATTTCCGGCGTGGTGATGGTGACCGAATTCATGGTCATCGAAAGTTGGCTGAACGAGCAAACTGAAAACCATCAGCGCGGCCGGGTGTTTTCCGTCTACATGGTGGTGTCCGGGCTGGGCACGGTGCTGGGGCAATTGGCGCTGACCGCCTACGCCACGCTGGACCTGCGTCCGCTGACCCTGGTGGCGATGTGCCTGGTGCTGTGCCTGGTGCCGATCGCCGTCACGGCGCGTTCGCACCCCCCCACGCCGCTGCCAGCGCCGCTGGACATCCGCTTCTTCATGCGCCGCGTGCCGCTGTCGATGACGGTGCTGTTCGTGGCGGGTAACCTGTCTGGGGCGTTCTATGGCCTGGCCGCCGTCTACGGCGCCAAGCACGGCTTGTCCACGTCGCAGGCCGCGATTTTCGTGGCCGCCGCCGTTACCGCCGGTCTGTTGTCGCAATGGCCGATGGGCTGGCTGTCCGATCGCATCAACCGCGCGGGCCTGATCCGCTTCAACGCCTTGCTGCTGGTGCTGCTGCCCACGGTGATGTGGGGCTGGCTGGTGTTGCCGTACTGGGCGATGGTGGCGTTGTCGTGCATCTTTGGCGTGTTGCAGTTCACGCTGTATCCGCTGGGTGCCGCATTCGCCAACGACCACGTGGAATCCGAGCGCCGGGTCAGCCTGTCCGCCGTGCTGCTGATGACCTATGGCGTGGGCGCGTGCATCGGCCCCATGGTTGCCGGCTTGCTGATGTCGCTGGCCGGACCCAGCATGTACTACGTCTTCATTTCGGCCTGCGCCTTGATTCTGGTGTGGCAGGTGCGTCCCACGCGGGTTACCGGCGCGCACCAGGTGGACGAAGCGCCGACGCACTTCGTGCCCATGCCCGACACGCTGCAAAGCTCGCCCGCGGCGGCCGTGCTGGATCCCCGCGTGGATCCCGAAAACGATATCGCGATGGAGATGGTGCAACCGGACCCGTCGGCCGCGCCCACGCCGGCGGTCGTTGAACCGTCCGTGGCGGATACCGCGGCGGTCGATACCGCGGCGGCCGATGCTGCGGCAGTCGATACCGCGGCAGCCGACCCCTCAGCGGCCAGCGCCTCGGCACCCGCCGATGCCTCTTCGCCAGACGAAGACACCGACAAGCGCGAACGCCGCACCGGCACCTGATCCTGCGCGGCTACCAGGGCGCCATCAGCACGATGGCGGCCAGTGCCAGGGCGATGCCCAAGAGGTTCAACCGTGTCAACGGCTCGCGGAATGCCAGCGCGCCGACCAGCGTGCCCAGCGTGATCACGCCCATGTTCATCGACGCGAACACCAGCGCCGGGTGCTCGGGCAGCGACTGATGCGCGCGGATGTAGGTAAGGATATTGCCGAAGTTGGCCAAGCCCAGGGCGACACCCGCGGCCAGGTGGCGGCGTTCCCAACGCACCCGTCGGCACAGCAGATACGCCAGCATCAGCACGCCCGCCAGTACGAAGGCCAGCAGCAAGCCGCCCGCGAAGGCGGTGCCGGCGCGCGCCACTTGCTTGAACAGGATGTCGATCACGCCGTAACCCGCCCAGACCACCAGCGGCCAGAGCCAGGCGGCGCGGCTGTCCGCAGGCGTCTGCGCGGCGGCGGGGCGGCGCAACAGGCAGGCCAGCGCGCTGAACGCCAGCAGGATCGCTGCCAGCTTGCGACCGCTGACGGGTTCGCCGAACAGCACGAACGCCGCCAGCAAGGGAATGAAGAGCGACAGGCGCTGCGCGGCGTCGCTGCGTACGATGCCGGCGTGGCGCACCGCCGCGGCCATCGCCAGGAAGACGCTGGGCAACAGCAGGCCCAGCGCTGCCAGGACGGCCCAGGGCGTCTGCGGTGTCACCAGCGTGGACGGATCCGGGCGAAGCGCCGCCCAGCAGAGCAGGGCGGCCACCGCGTAATTCACGGTGATCGCCTGGCGTACGTCCACGTCGTACCGGCGGGCCAGTTTCAACAGCACCGCGACGGTGACGCTGCACGCGACGCTGGCCAGCAAATACAGGACGCCAGGCGTCAGCGGCACGTTGCGCCTTCGGCGTGCTGATGGTGCTGTTGCGACGCGTCGACCCGCATCCCTAAGCGTTGCAGCAGACGCTGGTCAGCCTCCATCTGCGGGTTGGCGGTGGTCAGCAGCGCGTCGCCGTAGAACATGGAATTGGCGCCCGCCATGAAGCACAGCGCCTGCAACGCATCGTCCATGGCTTCGCGGCCGGCCGACAGCCGCACGGCGGCGTTCGGCATGGTGATGCGGGCGACCGCGATGGTGCGAACGAATTCAAACGGGTCCAGGGCTTCGACGTTGGCCAGCGGCGTGCCTTCGACCTGCACCAGGTTATTGATCGGCACGGACTCGGGGTAGGGCTCCATGCTGGCCAACTGCGCGATCAAGCCGGCACGTTCTTGCCGCGATTCGCCCATGCCCACGATGCCGCCGCAACACACGTTGATGCCGGCGTCGCGCACGCGGTCCAGCGTGTCCAGGCGGTCCTGGTAGGTTCGGGTGGAAATGATCTTGCCGTAGAACTCGGGCGACGTGTCCAGATTGTGGTTGTAGTAGTCCAGGCCGGCCTCTTTCAGCTGTTCGGCCTGGCCGTCGCGCAGCATGCCCAGTGTCACGCAGGTTTCCAGGCCCAGCGCCTTCACGGCGGTCACCATCTCGGCCACGGCTTCTAGGTGATGCGGCTTCGGGCTGCGCCATGCGGCGCCCATGCAGAAGCGCTGCGCGCCGCCGGCCTGGGCGGCGCGGGCAGCGGCGACGACGTCGGCAAGCGGCATCAGCTTGTCGGCGTCCAGCCCGGTGTCGTAGTGCGAAGACTGCGGGCAGTAGGCGCAGTCTTCAGGACAGCCGCCGGTCTTGATCGACAGCAGGCTGGACAGCTGGATGGTGTTCGGATCGAAGTGGGCACGGTGGACTTGCTGGGCGCGATGCACCAGGTCCATGAAGGGCAGCTCGTAAAGCGCCATGACGTCGGCGGCGCTCCAGGCGGGCGCAGGCAAGTGCTTTGACGTCGTTGGGACGGGGATGTAGGCGGTCTGCATGGACGGGGCTCCTGTCGGTCTTACGGAAATCGCGCCTGCCGGAAAGCAAGGACGGGATCGGCGGATCGTAAGAACCTGCGCAGGGTTTGCGCAATGCAGGCCGCACGGTGACAAATGCGGGGTGATTAGGGGTGGATTCGCGGAAATTCAAAACATTTGCGGGCGGCAGGGGATTAACGCGGCGTCATCTTCGTTGACGCCGCACCCCTGGATATTTTGATTCAAATTGTAATTTCCAGGCCGCGACCTTATTCTGCGCCCGGTTTGGCCCGCGTCCGGGGGGATTCATGACCGGTGATGCCGCGGTCGCGCGCCCAGACGATCGCCGCACTGCGCCGGTGCACGCCGATCTTGCTGTAGATCGTGGCCACGTGGTTGCGGACGGTGTTGCGCGACAACTTCAGGTTCTTGGCGATGCCATCGTCGTCATGGCCCTGGCATAGCAGACCCAGCACTTCGCGTTCGCGCGTCGTCAACTGCGCCAGTTCGGCCACATCGCGGGTGGCGGGCGTGGGCTGGCGCAATTGCGCCAGCTTTTCGATGATGCCCCGGCTGAACCACGACGTGTCCTGCATCACGGCTTCGATTGCCGCCAGCAATTCGGTCTCGGAGCGTTTGCGCTCGGTGATGTCCTGCATCACGATCAGCAGTCGGTGCTGGCCGCCAATCATCACTGGCTCGGCGGACACCAGGCAGTCCAGTTTGCCGCCGTCCTGCGTGCTCAAGGTGGCTTCGCGGTTGCGCGCGCTTTCCCCGCGCGCCAGGCTGGCGGCCATTCCCTCGTAGGGCTGCAGACCCAAATCGGTCAGGGCTTTGCCGGCGGCCGTGTCCGGGGCCGCGCCAGTGGCGGCCGCGAATGCTTCGTTGATGTCCAGCACGAGCAGCGCGTCGCCTTCGCACACGGCCATCGGCACGGGCGCCAGCCGGAACGCCTTCGAGAAGCGTTCTTCGCTTTCGCGCAGCGCAAGCTCGGTGCGTTTGCGGGCCTCCAGGTCGATGAACGTGAACAGCATGCACGGTTCGTCCTGCATGTCGATCGGCTGGCCGGCGACCAGCACGAACTTCGCTTCGCCGTTCGCCACTTTCACCGTGCCTTCGCGCTGCGGGATCGTCTGGCCTTCGTTCAATCTGGCCACGGCGGCTTCCTTGTCTTCACCGCCGTCCAGCACATCCAGTTCATAGGCCGACTTGCCCAGCACCGCCTCGCGCGTGTAGCCGGTCATTTCCAGGAAGCCCTGGTTCACCTTGACGTAGCGCAGATCGGAAAGCCGGCAGATCAGCGCGGGCGCCGGGTTCGCGCCAAAGGTTCGCTCAAAGCGCTGCTCGGCGTTCAATTGCTCGGTCTGGTCATGCAGGATCAGAACGCGATATTCCACGCCGTTGTCGTTGCCCAGGTTCAGTCCGCGCGCGCGCACGTTACGCACGAACTCCTCGTCGTCCTTGCGGCGCAGGTCCAGCAGCAGGTCATCGAAAGGTTCGCCGGCCGCCAGGCGGTCCAGCGGAAACTGGCGAGCAGGCACGCGATGGCGGTTGCGGTAGGTCAGCGTATAGCGCTTGCGGTAGCCGGCGGGCGTGCCGCCCAGTGCTTCAAGCGTATCGACGCCGTGTAATTCAAGCGCGCTGTCGTTGGCCCACGCGATGGCGCCATCGGGTTCCAGCACGATGATGCCTTCGTTCAAACCCGCGATGATGTTCTGAAGGTGCTGGCGATGCGCTTGGGGTGCGGCGGCGTTTGTTGTCACGTAAGCCTCTTCGGTTCGCATGCAGGAGCACACAGGATGCAGGCGCATGGCGACGCTGTCCAGAGAGCAAAACGGACGAGTCTTCGAGGCGGGGGGAGGGTAGAGACGGGAGGGGCGGGGATACCGCGGACGCAGAAAAGCAAAAAGCTCCGGAATCCGGAGCTTCAGCGATATGCAGCCATGCGATCAAGCACAAGGTGCTTGGCGGAGCGGACGGGGCTCGAACCCGCGACCCCCGGCGTGACAGGCCGGTATTCTAACCAACTGAACTACCGCTCCGCAGCGGTTTACTTTAACTTCATCACTACACTGCGGTGTCAAGGCAGCTTGGTAATACGTGCCAGAGAAACTGGCGTCCCCTAGGGGATTCGAACCCCTGTACTCACCGTGAAAGGGTGATGTCCTAGGCCTCTAGACGAAGGGGACCTGAACTGAACAGAACTGCAAAACAACTTTACTACGGTACTGCGATACTGGTGGAGGTAAGCGGGATCGAACCGCTGACCTCTTGCATGCCATGCAAGCGCTCTCCCAGCTGAGCTATACCCCCCAGGGCGCCTTGATGTTCCACACAACAAACAACAAGGTCTCACACTCTATAAAAGCAAAAAGCCCCGAAGACGGAGCTCTTGAAAGACTCAGAGCGAGAGCGCTAATGGCGGAGCGGACGGGGCTCGAACCCGCGACCCCCGGCGTGACAGGCCGGTATTCTAACCAACTGAACTACCGCTCCGCAGCGGCGTACTCAACTACTTTGTCACTTCAACTGCACTTATCTACTGCTTTACTGCAACCTGCATGCCAGTAAACTGGCGTCCCCTAGGGGATTCGAACCCCTGTACTCACCGTGAAAGGGTGATGTCCTAGGCCTCTAGACGAAGGGGACCTGGACTTGCAAACTACGTTCTTCGCTGTTGACTGGTGGAGGTAAGCGGGATCGAACCGCTGACCTCTTGCATGCCATGCAAGCGCTCTCCCAGCTGAGCTATACCCCCGTTCTTCTAATCAATTCCTGCCACGTTTTACGACTTGAACACACGTTTTATGGTGCGTTTTTCGTAGTTCGTTGCCGGTTTTGTTTAGTGCCGTTGGCGAAGAAACGAGATTATGCACGAACAAAATCGGGTGTGCAAGTCGCTTTGCGGCAAAAAGGGTAAAACAGGCAAAAAAAATGGGGATAGATGGCCTTTTTTGCGCATTTTGTGCGCGATGGGGCTCGGCTGCGGTATCCGGTGATTGGTGCAGATTCCAGGAAAATCAAAGACTTGTGCGGATGCTATGGTGGGGGTGAATTTTTTTATTCATCATGTGACTTTCGCGTGAAAAAAATGCGGTCGCATTCACACGGGCATCCAGGCATGAGCACACAGACATCCTTTCCCACCCGGCCATTGGGGCGCACCGGCATGGCCATCACGCGTATCGGCCTGGGCGCCTGGGCAATCGGCGGCAATGGGTGGGCGGTGGGCTGGGGGCCGCAGGACGATGCCGATTCCATCGCCGCCATTCGCCTGGCCGTAGACCGGGGCATCAATTGGATCGACACCGCGGCGGTGTACGGGCTGGGTCATTCCGAAGAAATCGTGCGCCGCGCGCTGGCGCAGATGGCGCCCGGCGACCGGCCCTATGTCTTTACGAAGTGCGGGCTGACGTGGTCGGCCAACAACCCGATGGCCACGCCGCGGCGCACGGGCGCGCCAGCCAGCATCCGCCGCGAGATCGAAGATTCGTTGCGGCGGCTGGGGGTGGAACGCATTGATCTCTACCAGATGCACTGGCCGGCGGGCGACGGCACGCCGATCGACACTTACTGGCAGGAACTGCTGGACCTTAAGCAGGCGGGCAAGGTCCGCGCCATCGGTTTGTCGAACCACAACCTGGCCCAATTGCAGGATGCGCAAGCGCTGGGCCATGTAGATTCTTTGCAGCCGCCGTTTTCGGCGATCCAGCGCGCAGCGGGGGCGGACTTGATTCCGTGGTGCGCCGCGCATGACATCGGCGTGATCGTCTACAGCCCGATGCAGTCGGGCCTGCTGACCGGCGGATTTTCGGCCGAGCGCGCGCGCGCCTTGCCGGCGGACGACTGGCGCTCGCGGCATGCGGAGTTCATGGCGCCCAATCTGGCCCGAAACCTGGCGTTGGCCGACGCGCTGAAACCCATCGCCGAACGCCATGGCACGACGGTGGCAGCGGTTGCCGCCGCCTGGACGCTGGCGTGGCCCGGCGTCACGGGCGCGATTGTCGGCGCGCGCAGCGCCGCCCAGGTCAATGGATTGCTGGGCGCGGCAGAACTGGAGCTGGACAGCGACGACCTGGACGAGGTCGCGCAGGCGATCGAATTGACGGGCGCGGGCGCCGGGCCTCTGCGCCCGCCAGAGGACAGCGCCAAGCTGCCCGCCAACTTGTTCGCCTGAGGCGGACTCAGCCGCGCCGCGTCTTGCGGCTGCTGGCGAACGCGCCGATCAGCACCAAGCCCACCAGCGCCAATGCGATCTTGTCGCCGAAGCGGGCGTAGGGCGTCAGGCCGGTCATGCCTTGGACAGATACGGGCAGCACACCCGCCTGCAACGGCGCCAGTTGGGCGGCGACGCGACCCTTGGCGTCGATGGCGGCGGTGATGCCGGTATTGGTGGACGTCAGCATCGGGCGGGCGGTTTCCATGGTGCGCAGCCGGCCGATTTGCAGGTGCTGGCGCAAGGCCCAGGAATCACCGAACCATCCCAGGTTGCTGACGTTGACCAGGATGGTCGCGCCCGGTTCGCCGTTGGGGCCGGGCAGCAGCGCCGGCAGCAGATCGGGGCCAAACAGATCTTCGTAGCAGATGTTGAAGGCGATGTGTTGGCCGCCTACCGCAAAGGGGGTCTGACGTTGCGCGCCGCGGTCGAAATCCCCCAGCGGGATGTTCAGCATGTTCACGAACCAGTGGAAGCCCGGCGGGACGTATTCGCCCCAGGGCACCAGGTGGCGCTTGTCATAGCGCATGGCGGTGCTGCCGGCGACCAGGTGTTCGACCGGCGTATTACCGTCGAATCCCATCACGCTGTTGGTGTAGCGGTCGCGGCCATTGACGCGGTCGTGCAGCGGCACGCCCATGGCGATGGTCATGTTGCCCCGGGCGGCTACGCCGCGCCAGGCGTCCCACACCCGCGGATCCAGCTGGTCCTGGAAGATCGGCAGCACGGTCTCGGGCAGGATCACCAGTTGTGGCGCGGGTACGCCCGCGACCGGCGGCAACGCCGTCAGCTCCAGGTGGCGCACCAGGCTTTGTTCAAGCAGGGCCGGGTCGAACTTTTGCGATTGCTCGATGTTGCCCTGGACCAGCCGCACGTTGAGTGGGTCGCCGCTGGGCGAAGACCAGTCCATGCGCGACAAGGGCCAGCCCGCGGCGGCCAGCGCGACGGCGATGCCGGCGGCCAATGCCTGGCGCGAGTCCATGGATGTCTTGCGGGAGGGCTGCCACAGGCTGGCGATCGCGGCCGCGACGAATGCGGCAACGAACGCCATGCCATGCACGCCCACGATCGGCGCCCAGCCGGCGATGGGGCTGTCCACTTGCGCGTAGCCGATGTTCAGCCACGGGAAACCGGTAAGCAGCACGGCCCGCAGCCATTCGAAACCCGCCCACAGCGCAGCCCAGGCCAGCGTGGCCGAGAGGATGCGGGAGGGCGCGGCGTCGTGGGTCAGCGGAGTGAAACGGCGTGCCAGCGCGCTGGCGGTGGCCGGGAACAGCGCCAGGAATGCCGACAGCGCCAGCACCCCGGCCACGGCCAACGGCGCGGCCAGGCCGCCGTAGCGATGCATGCTGATGAAAAGCCAGTACAGGCCCACCGCATAAGTGACGAAGGCGAACAGCCAGCCCCGTCCCCATGCCTGCTTGGCGGAGGGGGCCGTGAGCGTGACGCGCGCGGCGACGGCCAGCGCCAGGATCTGCGTCAGGGCCAGCGCCCAGTCCGGCAAGGGGCCGGGGGCGAAAGTCAGGGCGTGCACGGCGCCCGCCAGCGTCAAGCCGGCGGCGCCGCGCAGGAGTCGGCTGCGCGGGGTACGGCTCATGCGTCGTCGGTGGGGCGGGAGATTGAGTCGGGGTTGTTGCGCTTGACGCGCAGCCAGATGGCGCGGCGGGCGTCGCCGCGCGCCACTTCCATCCGAAGACCGTCGAATTCGGCGATGTCGCCGCGGCGCGGGATACGGCCCAATTGACCGCCCATCCATCCGCCGACGCTGTCGTATTCGTCGTCGGGCAAGTTGCAGCCGAACACCTCGTTGAAGTGCGAGATATCGGTCGCGGCCAGCACGCGCCACTGGTTTTCGCCTTCCGGGAAGATCGAGTCTTCTTCGGTTTCATCGAATTCGTCTTCGATGTCGCCGACGATCTGCTCCAACACGTCTTCCATGGTGACCAGGCCGGAAATGCCGCCATGCTCATCGATGACGATGGCCTGGTGGTTGCGGCTGGCGCGGAACTCGTGCAGCAGCACGTTCAGGCGCTTGGATTCCGGGATGAACACGGCCGGGCGGACCAGCGTGCGGACTTCGATGCCGGGTTCCAGCATGCAGCGCAGCAGATCCTTGGCCAGCAGGATGCCGATGATGTTGTCGCGGTCGCCTTCATAGACCGGAAAACGCGAATGCGCGGTTTCGATCACGGTGGCCACAAGGTACGGGATGGGCTGCGTGACGTCCAGCAGGTCCATGCGCGAACGCGGAACCATGATGTCGCCGACGGTGCCTTCGGACACGGCAAGCGCGCCCTTGATCATCTTGTAGGATTCCGCGTCGAGCAGCTTGCGGTCGTGCGCGGCTTCCAGAATGGCCTTGATGCCTTCGCGGTCCTCGGGCTCTCGGCGCACAAGGGAAAGCAGGCGGTCTAGAAGGGATTTGGTGGCGGGTTTGGCTGAGCGAGCAGAGGTCGCTTCGGGAGCAGGGTAAGGGTCAGACATCGTCCGGGAGGACAAGTTATGGAGGGGCCAGCATAACCGAAACTGGCCTCTCGTTTGTAACGGGAGCCATGAAAATGGGGCCAAACGCCGTCATCTGCGCGTTGCTTGGCGCCATTTTCCGTGAATTTCTAGGGGTAGACCCGAACGCGCGAACGGCCTGAGCCTACTCGGTGGCCAGGTAGGGGTCGGCGATCCCCATTTTTGCCAGCGTGGCGGTTTCCAGCGCTTCCATGCGCTTGGCGTCCCGGGCCTTGATGTGGTCGTAGCCCAGCGAATGCAGCACGCCGTGCAGGGTCAGGTGGGCGGCGTGGTCCAGTAGCGCCTTGCGCTGTTCCCGGGCCTCGCGCACAAGCACGGGCACGCACATGACGATGTCGCCGCGCGCCACGCCCAAAGGGTCGACGCCGTATTCGAAGGTCAGCACATTGGTGGCGTAATCGCGTTCGCGGAAATCGCGGTTCAGGCGCCGGCCTTCGGCGCTGCCCACCAGGCGCAGGCTGAGTTCGGCGGCCGAAAACTCGACCAGACCGTCTTCCGCCGCCGCCGCCAGGGCGCGTTCCGCCCACCGGCGCAGGCGCCAGCGGGGCAAGCGGGCCTCTTCAACCCCGTATTGGATCGACAGGGACAGCTCAGGCTTCATTTTCGGAGGCGCGGTCGTAGGCGTCGACGATGCGGGCGACCAGGGGGTGGCGCACGACATCGCGGCTGGTGAAGCGGGTGGTCGCGATGCCTTGCACGTCTTCCAGCACCTTGACCGCATGGGCCAGGCCGCTGTCCTGGCCGCGCGGCAGGTCTACTTGCGAGGGGTCGCCGGTGATGACGGCCTTGCTGCCGAAGCCGATCCGCGTCAGGAACATTTTCATCTGTTCCGGCGTGGTGTTCTGCGCTTCATCCAGGATCACGAACGCATGATTCAGCGTGCGGCCGCGCATGTAGGCCAGCGGGGCGATCTCGATGGTCTGCTTTTCGAACAGGCGCTGCACCTTCTCGAAGCCCATCAGATCGTAGAGCGCGTCATACAGCGGACGCAGATAGGGGTCGACCTTCTGGGCCAGGTCGCCGGGCAGGAAGCCCAGCCGCTCGCCCGCTTCGACAGCGGGGCGCGTCAGCACCAGACGCTGCACGGTGTCGCGTTCCATCGCGTCGATGGCGCAGGCGACTGCCAGCCAGGTCTTGCCCGTGCCGGCGGGACCCACCCCGAACGTGATGTCGTGCTTGAGGATGTTGTTCAGGTAGTCACGCTGGCGCGGTGTGCGCGGACGCAGGTCGCTGCGCTTGGTGCGCAGCGCGATACCGTCGCTTTCGTCGTCCAGGGCAGGCAGCGGATCTGCTTCGCGCGCCGGCGTTTCCTTCAGCCTCTCTTCCTGGCGCCCCACGCCGATCTCGACCAGGCCAAGCTGGATGTCGTCGACCGACAGGGCGCGGTGCACTGCCTGCTCGTGGAAGCGCCGAAGCACCCGTCCGGCGAGCTCGGCCTGTTCGCCTTCAATGGTGACGCGATTGCCGCGGCGCGAGAGCTTGACGCCCATGCCGTCGGCGAGTTGGCGCAGGTTTTCGTCCAGCGGGCCGCACAGATTGGCCAGGTGGGTGTTGTCGCCGTCCAGGTTGACGATGGCGGGCATGCTGCGACGGGCGCGGGAACGGGGAGTGGTCATTCGGCCTCTGGGGGAACGCGGTCCACGTCGGCCACCCGGGCGCGCAACGAATTGGTGTGCGCTTCGGTGATGATGACGTCGACCATTTGTCCGATGAGCCGCGCGGGCGCGGCGAAATTCACGATGCGGTTGTTCTCGGTGCGGCCCATCAGTTCGTTGGGGTCGCGACGCGAGGGGCCTTCCACCAGCAGCCGCTGGCGCGTGCCGACCATGTTGCGGGCGATGGCGGCGGCCTGATCGTTGATCAGGGCCTGCAGGCGCTGCAGACGGCGCAGTTTCACGTCCTGCGGCGTGTCGTCGGCCAGGTCGGCGGCGGGCGTGCCCGGACGGCGCGAATAGACAAACGAGAACGAGGTGTCAAAGCCGACGTCTTCGATCAGCTTCATCGTCTTTTCGAAGTCTTCTTCCGTTTCGCCGGGGAAGCCCACGATGAAGTCGGATGACAAGGTCAGGTCGGGGCGGGCGGCGCGCAGGCGACGGACCACCGACTTGAATTCCAGTGTGGTGTAGCCGCGCTTCATCCCGGCCAGCACCCGATCGCTGCCGGCTTGCACGGGCAAGTGCAGGAACGACACCAGCTTCGGCAGGCGCGCGTAGGCGTCGACCATGCGCTGGGTCATTTCCTTGGGGTGCGAGGTCGTGTAGCGGATGCGTTCGATGCCCGGAATTTCGTGCACGTACTCCAGCAACATGGCGAAGTCGGCGATGTCGTCCGTGCCTTCCATCTTGCCGCGGTAGGCGTTCACGTTCTGGCCCAGCAACGTCACTTCCTTCACGCCCTGGTCGGCCAGGTCGGCCACTTCGATCAGCACGTCTTCGAAGGGGCGCGAGACTTCTTCGCCGCGCGTGTAAGGCACGACGCAGAAGCTGCAGTACTTGCTACAGCCTTCCATGATGGACACGAATGCCGTGGCGCCATCGACGCGCGGCGGCGGCATGTTGTCGAATTTCTCGATCTCGGGGAAGCTGATGTCCACCTGCGAACGGCCTTCGGCGCGGCGGCGCGCGATCAGGTCGGGCAGTCGGTGCAGCGTCTGCGGACCGAACACGACGTCCACGTACGGTGCGCGCTTGACGATGGCCGCGCCTTCCTGGCTGGCCACGCATCCGCCGACGCCGATCACGAGGTTCGGGTTCGTTTTCTTCAGGTGCTGCACCCGGCCCAGGTCCGAGAAGACTTTTTCCTGCGCCTTCTCGCGCACCGAACAGGTGTTGAACAGGATGACGTCGGCTTCTTCCGGATTGTCGGTGAGCTCCAGGCCCTGGTCGCCGCGCAGGACGTCGGCCATCTTGTCCGAGTCGTACTCGTTCATCTGGCAGCCGAAGGTGCGGATATACAGTTTGCGGGGAGAGCCGGCGGCGGTGTCCACGGGGGGCGTTGCGGGGGCGTCTGCGAGGGGGCCCGCGGCGTTGCCGCCGTCACGCGCGTTGTCGCGCTTCAGGGAGGTTGCTTGCATGATGGTCGCCGTGACGGGTGTAGATCCCGGGGGCTGATAGGCTGGAAAGGCCGAATTTTAACCCTTGCGCGAAAATTGTTTCTTGGTCTGGCAGGCGGCGGCCGTTACGATATCGGTCCGGCCCGCATTCAGCGGGCGGTAATATTTCTCATTTTCCTTGAGCGGTACCGATGATTCCCAATCCCGTGACGCCTCCGGCCGTTGCTCCCGTGGTGCCTGCCGCGCCTGGCCTGTCCGCGCCCGACGAAGTGCGTAACCCGTTCTCGTTGGCCGTCTGGCTGTCGCTGGGCGCCGCGCTGGCGCTGGCGGCTGCCGCCTGCGCGCTCTGGGTGGATCTGCCACTGGCCATCTGGATCAAGCAATCGGTGTCCCACGGCGTGAACGAGTCCTTCGAATGGATCGGTGAATTGGGCGAAAGCGGTCCGTACATCGGCGTCGCCCTGGCCTTTTATGTCGTGGGCCTGGTCGGCGTGGCCCGCGGCTGGCACAACCCGTTGCGCATGAGCTACGCCAGCATGGCCCGCGGCAGCCTCCTGATGCTGTCCACGATGGCGGTGGGCGGGCTGGTCGTGCTGGTGCTGAAACGCTCGGTGGCGCGGGCGCGTCCCGAACTCTTCTTCGAAAAAGGCATCTACGGCCTGGGCGAATCGTTTTCGCGCGTGCAGCAGTTCAATTCCTTTCCGTCCAGCCACAGCTACGCTGCGTTTGCGGTGGCCGTCGTGCTGGGCATCCTGGCGCCGCGCTGGCGCGCGGTCTTCCTGTTGCTGGCGGCGCTGGTGGCCATGAGCCGGCTGGTCAATCTGGACCATTACCTGTCCGACGTGATGACTGCGGCCGGCATCGCCGTGCTGGTCGGCCACGTGCTGGCCCCTCGCGTGCTGTGCAGCAAGTACCAATGGCCGTTGCGGGCGCCCTGGCGGTGGTGGCAAAAGGGGTGACCCCTCGCATGGAATAAAAAGGGGCCGCGATTTTGATCGCGGCCCCGTTTTTTAGTGCCGAACGCCTTGGGAAGCGGTCAGGCGACCCCGACGACGACGCGCCGGTTGGTGCGGCTTTTCTTTTCGATCTTGGTGACGGCGATGGCGCCGATCTCTGCCGTGTTGCGCACGTGCGTGCCGCCGCAGGGCTGGCGGTCCACGCCAGGGATGTCGATGATGCGGATCTTGGCGGTGCCGGCGGGCGGCGCCGCGCCCACGGTGCGGACCAGGTCGGGTTGCGCGGCCAGTTCTTCCGGCGTGATGCCGTTGACCGCGACGTCGAGGCTGCGGTTGATCAGCGCATTCAGGCGTTCCGTCAAGTCCGTTTTTTCCAGCGTGGATTCGGGCAGGTCGAAATCGATGCGCGCGGAATCGGGCGAGATGCTGCACCCCGTGACCGGTGCGGGCACCAGCGAACCCAGCAAGTGCAGACAAGTGTGCAGGCGCATCAGCCGGTGGCGGCGGGGCCAGTCGATGGAGACCGTGACGCGGTCGCCGACTTGCGGCGCCGTATCGCCGTCCAGCACATGCAGGATGCGCTGGCGGTCGTCGGCGTAGACGGTGTCGGCGAGCGTCAGGACGCGGCCGTCCGCGAGGGTCAGCGTGCCGCTATCGCCTGCCTGGCCGCCGCTGCGCGCGTAGCAGACGGTCTCGTCCAGTTCGATGCCCTCGGGATTGACGGCGATGACGGTGGCGTCGCATTGGCCCAGATAGGGTTCGTCGTCGAATCGTTTGCGGGTGGCGGACATGGGAGGTCTCCGTATTGGGGTGTCGTGTTGTTGTTGTGGGGAATTCACGCCAGGGTCTTCAGGCCTTGGGGCGTCTCGATCAGCGCCCGCAGACGCGGCGCCCCGGCGGACTGTTCCAGGTCGATCAGGCTATCGGCGCCCATCCAGGTCAGCCCCTGGCGCAGCAGGCCGGCCTCGGGATGGCTACCCGTCAGGCGCACCAGCTTCAGCGGCTGTCGCGGCAGGCTGACGCCGGGGTAGGCGTCCACATCCCACTGGATCAGCGTGGGCAGCAGGCCGTCTCCGGCGGCATGGCCGGCTTCGCGCCAGACGGGCAGGCTGCCATCGTCCGGCACGGTCAAGCGCCAGCGCAGGTCGCCCCGCGTCATGGGAATCACGGGCGCGATGCGCTCGGGATGTTCGGCTTGCATGCGGGTCAGGTCCATGGGCGCGTCGACGCGCGCTGCCCAGTGCGCCAGAAAGGGGCCTTGTTCGAGCCGCGCGCGGACATCGCCGTGGTCCAGGCCAAACCAGCGCGGACGCTCGGGGGGCGGCGCATCGGGATCGATGGCGATCACTTCCAGGTAGATGCCGTCCGCCAGGCCCAGCACGCGGTTGTGCGTGCCCATGCGCGGGTGCGCGCCGCCGCCTTGGGGCGCGACGCCCAAGAGGTCGGCGACAAATTCCGTGCCGCTGGCAAGGTCCGCCGCGGCGATGACGAGATGATCGATGGATAGTTTCATGGTGCGCCTATGGTAGCGAATCCTGCAGGATTCGTACCCGTACACCGTGGCAGTGTGGGGCGGTACAGTGGCCGGACAGAAAACAAAAAACCCGTCGCAAGCGACGGGTTTTGTTTGTAGCGGCAGGCGGATCAGGCGACTTCGCCTTCTTCGCCGTCTTTCTTGACCGGCTTGATCAGGTCTTCGCGCTTCACGCCCAGCCACATGGCCAGCGCGGCGGCAACGAACACCGACGAATAGATGCCGAACCAGATGCCGATGGTCAGGGCCATGGCGAAGTAGTGCAGGGTGGGGCCACCGAAGAACAGCATGGCCAGCACCATCATCTGCGTCGAACCGTGGGTGATGATGGTTCGCGAGATGGTCTGGGTGATGGCGCTGTTGATGACTTCCTGAACGTCCGCCTTGCGGTACTTGCGGAAGTTCTCGCGGATCCGGTCCATGATGACCACGGATTCGTTCACCGAGTAGCCCAGCACGGCCAGCACGCCCGCCAGCACCGACAGCGAGAATTCCCACTGGAAGAAGGCGAAGAAGCCCAGGATGATCACCACGTCGTGCAGGTTGGCGATCACGCCGGCGACGGCGAACTTCCATTCGAAGCGGAAGCCCAGGTAGACCATGATGCCGATGACCACGACCAACAGGGCCATCAGGCCGTTGTGCAGGAGTTCCTGGCCTACCTGCGGCCCGACGAATTCCACGCGGCGCAATTCGACGCCCGAGTCGGCTGCCTTGAGCGCGGCCATGACGGTTTCGCTCTGGGTCGCGGACGTTTGCCCTTCTTGCAGCGGCAACCGGATCATCACGTCGTGCGAGGTGCCGAAGTTCTGCACCTGGAAGTCGGTGTAGCCCAGTTTGGACACCACGCCGCGCACGTTTTCAAGCTGCGCCGTCTGGGCGTAGTTGACTTCCATGACCGTGCCGCCGGTGAACTCGATCGACAGGTGGAAGCCGCGGGTGGCGATGAAGAAGACCGCCAGGATGAACGTGACGAGACTGATGATGTTCAGCACCAACGCGTGGCGCATGAACGGGATAGTGCGGTGAATCCGGAAAAATTCCATTTTTCGCCTTCGGTTCTTTGCTGTGGCGGACGGCTCGCGCCGCCCGCCTTATGTTCAGTTTGCCTTCGGTTTCCAGATTTCGCCGATGGAGATCGTGGTGAGCTTCTTCTTGCGGCCGTAGTACAGATTTGCCAGGGCGCGCACGCCGACCACCGACGAGAACATCGAGGTCAGGATGCCCAGGCAGTGCACCACCGCGAAGCCCCGGATCGGGCCCGAACCGAAGGCCAGCAGCGCCAGGCCAACGATGAGCGTCGTGAGGTTCGAGTCGAGAATCGTGCCCCAGGCGCGTTCGAACCCCTGGTGGATCGCCTGTTGCGGCGTGGCGCCTGATCGCAGCTCTTCCCGTATCCGTTCGTTGATCAGCACGTTCGAGTCAATGGCCATGCCGAGTGTCAGCGCGATAGCGGCGATGCCAGGCAGGGTGAGCGTGGCTTGCAGCATGGACAACAGCGCCAGCAGCAGCAGCACGTTCAGGGTCAGGCCGACCGTGGAGAACACGCCGAACAGGTGGTAGTACAGGATGATGAAGACGGCGATGGCCAGGAAACCGTACAGCGTCGAATGGAAGCCCTTCGAGATGTTGTCGGCGCCCAGGCTCGGGCCAATGGTGCGTTCTTCGATGATGGACATCGGCGCGGCCAGCGCGCCGGCGCGCAGCAGCAGCGCGGTGTCGGCGGCTTCTTCCGAGCTCATGCTGCCCGAGATCTGCACCTGGCCGCCCGCGATTTCGCTGCGGATGACCGGCGCCGTGACCACTTCGCCCTTGCCGTTTTCGAACAGCAGGATGGCCATGCGCTTGCCGATGTTGTCGCGAGTGACGTCGCGGAAGATACGGGCGCCCTTGGAGTCCAGCGTCAGGTGGACGGCGGCCTGCTGGGTCTGCGAATCGCGGCCGGGCTGGGCATCTTGCAGGTTTTCACCCGTCAGGACGACCTGGCGGCGGACCAAAATCGGGCGGCCGTCGCGGTCGTTGTAGCGTTCCAGTCCGAAGGGAACGGTGCCGCCCAGCAACGCGGCTTGCGCGGTGGGGGTGTCGTCGACCATGCGGATTTCCAGCGTGGCGGTGCGGCCGAGCAGTTCCTTGGCCTTGGCCACGTCTTGCACGCCGGGCAACTGCACCACGATGCGGTCCGAACCTTGCTGCTGGATGACCGGTTCGGCCACGCCCAGCTCGTTGATCCGGTTATGCAGGGTGTTGATGTTCTGCTTCAGGGCGGAATCCTGCACGCGCTGGACGGCGGCCGGATTCAGGGCGCCCAGCAGCAGTTGCTTGCCGTTTTCTTCGCGCTCGGTGAATTCCAGGTCGGGCAGGCGGGTGCGCAGCGTGGAGATGGCGCGGTCGCGGTCGTCCGTGTTGGCGAAGGTGGCGGCAATGCCCATGCCGGACCGTTCGACGCCGGCCACGTTGACCTTCTGGTCGCGCAGCACCGAGCGCACGTCGGCGGCCAGCGAGTCGTAGCGGGCGGTCAAGGCGCCCTGCATGTCGACTTGCAGCAGGAAGTGCACGCCGCCGCGCAAATCCAGGCCCAGGTACATGGGCTTGGGGGCGAACCAGCCCATCGCGCGCATCCAGGCGGGCGATGCGGGCAGCAGGTTCAGCGCCACGGTGTAGTGGGGATCGCCGGCGACGGTATTGAGGGATTTGTCGATCAGGTCGCGTGCCTGCAATTGCAGGTCGGTCGACGTGAAGCGGGCGCGCACGGTGCCGAGCGTGCCATTCGTTTCGAAGAAGACCCCTTCGTTGGGGATCTTGGCGTCCGTCAGGATCTGCTCGACCCGGCTCAGCATGGCCGGATCCACCTTGATGGTGGCCTTGGCGCTGGAAACCTGGACGGCAGGCGATTCGCCGTAGAAATTGGGAAGCGTGTACAGCAGGCCAATGATGACCGCGATCAGGACCGTAATGTACTTCCAGAGGGGATAGCGGTTCATTGCCGGCTACTTCATGTAAGAGTGATGAAAGGGCCGCCCGAGCGGCAAGCGCAGCGGGCGGCGGCAGGCGCCATCGGACAAAAGAGCCCGACGGGGCTCTATGGGACGCTTACAGGGCCTTGATGGTTCCCTTGGGCAGAACCGTCGACACCGACGATTTCTGCATGATCACTTCAACCGGCTTGTCGGCCAGCTCGGAGACTTCAACGGTCACGTAGCTGTCGTTGACCTTGGTGACCTTGCCAAGCATGCCGCCGGCGGTAACCACTTCGTCGCCCTTGGCCAGGGCGGCGATCAGGTTACGGTGCTCTTTTTGGCGCTTCATCTGGGGACGGATCATCAGGAAGTAGAGGATCACGAACATCAGGATGATGGGCAGCATGCCCATCAGCGCATTGCCTTCAGGGGCGGCGGCTTGGGCCACGACGAGGCTGGCGGTATCGATAACGGACATTGAATTCTCCTGCGTTTAAGTCTGTTTGGGTTGTATGTTGCTACGGCTGACAATGCCCGGGTTTTCTGTGTAACAGTGGGTCAGCGTCAAACCTCTTAGCTGTGTTGTTATGCGCCCATCCCCGCGCGAGCCATGGATAGGGCAAGCCGACTATTGTATCTATCTTATTGCCGGCCTTTCACTGGGGGGGATCCCAATCTATGGGGGCGAACTCCCAATAGAAAAGCCCCCCGGGGAAAAAGGCCGGTTTACTCGATGCCGCGCGCCCGGTCGGCGGCGAACTGCGCGCGCCATGCGTCAAAGCGCCCTTCGGCGATCGCTTCGCGCATTTCCTTCATGATAGTCAGATAGAAATGCAAATTGTGCAGCGTGTTCAGACGCGCGCCGGTGATCTCGTTCGCCCGCTGCAAATGATGCAGATAAGCGCGCGAAAAATTCCCGCAGGTGTGGCACGAGCAGCTGGGGTCCAGCGGGCGGGTGTCGTCGCGATACTTGGCGTTGCGGATCTTGACGTCGCCAAAGCGGGTGAATAGCCAGCCGTTGCGGGCATTGCGGGTGGGCATGACGCAGTCGAACATGTCCACGCCGCGGCTCACGCCTTCCACCAGGTCTTCCGGCGTGCCCACGCCCATCAGGTAGCGCGGCGCCTGGGCCGGCAGCTTGGGCGTCACGTGCGCCAGGATGCGCATCATGTCTTCTTTGGGCTCGCCCACCGACAGGCCCCCGATGGCGTAGCCATGGAAGCCGATGTCCTGCAGGCCGGCCAGCGATTCATCGCGCAGCGATTCGTACATGCCGCCCTGGACGATGCCGAACAGGGCATTGGGATTGCCCAACCGGTCGAATTCCTCGCGCGAGCGGCGCGCCCAGCGCAACGACATGCGCATCGAGCGGGCGGCTTCCTCTACCGTGGCGGGGCGGCCTTCGATCTCGTAAGGCGTGCATTCGTCGAACACCATGACGATGTCGGAATTCAGCGACCGCTGGATGCGCATGGACTCTTCGGGCGTCAGGAACAGGCGCGCACCGTCGATAGGGGAAGCGAACTTCACGCCTTCTTCGGTGATCTTGCGCATGCCTTGCAGGCTGAACACCTGGAAACCGCCGGAATCGGTCAGGATCGGCTTGTCCCACTGCATGAAACCGTGCAGACCGCCGTGCTTTTCCATGATGTCCGTGCCCGGGCGCAGCCACAGGTGGAACGTGTTGCCCAGCACGATTTGCGAGCCGATCTCTTTCAGCTCGTGCGGCATCATGGCCTTGACGCTGCCATAGGTGCCGACGGGCATGAAGATGGGGGTCTCGACCACGCCGTGGTTCAGCGTGATGCGGCCGCGGCGGGCGCCGCCGTCAGTGGCGAGCAGTTCGAAGTTCAGTCCGGTCATGGGGCAGGGGATTCGATGAACATGGCGTCGCCATAGCTGAAGAAGCGGTAGCGCTGGGCCACCGCATGGGCGTAGGCGCGGCGGATCGGCTCGACGCCGGCCAGCGCCGAGACCAGCATCAGCAGGGTCGACTGGGGAAGGTGGAAGTTGGTGACCAGGGCGTCCACGACGCGGTACTGGTAACCAGGGGTGATGAACAGGCGGGTGTCGCCCTGGGCGGCGGCCAGCGGCAGCCCCGGGGCCGTGCGGCCTTCGGTCTGGGCAGCGGCGGATTCCAGGGCGCGCACGCTGGTGGTGCCCACGGCGATCACGCGGGCGCCACGGGCGCGGGCGGCGGCGATGGCGTCCACCGTGGCCTGCGGCACGGTGAACCATTCAGCGTGCATGATGTGGTCGGCCAGGTTGTCCACGCGCACCGGCTGGAACGTGCCCGCGCCAACGTGCAGCGTGACGAAGGCGCGCTCCACGCCCTGGCCGGCCAGGCGGTCCAGCGTGGGCTGGTCGAAGTGCAGGCCGGCGGTAGGCGCCGCCACCGCGCCGGGTTCACGGGCGTAGACCGTCTGGTAGCGGTCATCGTCGCCGGCGTCGGCCGCGTGGGTGATGTAGGGCGGAAGCGGCGTGGCGCCGTGGGCGTCCAGCAGCTCCAGCACCGGGCCGGGGAAGCGGATGTCGAATAGTTCGCCCTCGCGGCCCAGCACCGTGGCGTCGAAGGCGTCGGCCAGGCGCAGCACCATGCCGGGGCCGGGCGACTTGCTGGCGCGCACATGGGCCAGCACGCGGTCGGTCTCGGTGATGCGTTCGACCAGGACTTCGATCTTGCCGCCGGTAATCTTGTGGCCGGGCAGGCGCGCCTTGATGACACGGGTGTCATTGAAGACGAGCAGGTCGCCCGCGCGAAGCATGCCGGCCAGATCGGCGAACTGGCGGTCATGCAGTTGGCTGGCGCCGTCCAGGTGCAGCAGACGGCTGCCCGTGCGTTCGGCGGCGGGCGTCTGTGCGATGAGTTCGGGCGGCAGCTCGTAATTGAAATCGGAAACGGTCAGGGACTGGGTCACGCGGGTATCTGTCTGTCAGAGGGGGCAGCCCGGCGAAAACCGCGGGCCGCGCCGGCCGGGCTGGCTCGGGGCAACCCAATATTGTAAAGGGGACCGCTAATAGGGGCGGAACCGTGGCGAAACGCCGCTTCCCGCCGTATAACTGCGTTCTACGCCGTAGCGGATCGGCGCAATGCAAAAAACGATATCCGCGTACCGAAGGAGACAACCGCATGACCCCTTGTCGCACCCTGATGGCCGCCGCCGTGGCGGCCCTGCTGGCTACGGGCGCCGCGCCCGCGCTGGCGCAAGTGAAGATCGGCGCCACCCTGTCCACGACCGGCCCGCAAGCGTCGCTGGGCATCCCGGAGCGCAACACCATCAGCCTGCTGCCCACCGAGATCGGCGGCATGAAGGTCGAGTACATCGTGCTGGACGACGCGTCGGATACCACCCGGGCCGTCAGTAATTCCCACAAGCTGATTTCCGAGAACAAGGTCGACCTGATCGTCGGGTCCACCACCACGCCGAATACGATGGCCATGCTGGACACCGTGGCGACCGGCGCCACGCCGGTCATCACGCTGGCTTCGTCGGCCCGTCTGATCGAACCGGTGGACGACAAGCGGCGCTGGGTGTTCAAGACGCCGCATTCGGATTCACTGATGGCCGACGGCATTGCCCGCCATGCCGCCGCCAATGGCGTGAAAAAACTGGGCTTCGTCGGCTTCAACAACGCCCTGGGCGAGACGTTCTGGGTGGAAATCGAGAAAGCCGCCAAGAAGCACGGCATCGAGGTCGTCGGGAAGGAGAGCTTCGCGCCGACCGATACGTCCGCCGTCGCCCAGACCCTGAAGCTGATCGGCGCGGCGCCCGACGCCGTCGTGGTCGGGGCGTCCGGGACGCCGGCCGCCATGCCGGCCCGCGCCCTGCGTGAACGGGGCTTCAAGGGCAAGATCTATTTCAACCACGGGGTGGCGAACAACGACTTCCTGCGGGTGTGCGGCGCGGCGTGCGAGGGCGCGTGGGTGCCGGTAGGGCCGGTGATGGTGGCCGACCTGCTGCCAGACACCCATCCCGTCAAAGCCACGGCGCAAGCTTTCGCGAAGCAGTACGAGGCCGCCAACGGCGCGGGCAGCGTGTCCTTGTTCGCCGCCTATACCTGGGACGTGGGGCTGCTGCTGCAGCAGGCGATCCCCGTCGCCCTGAAAGCGGCCAAGCCCGGCACGCCCGAGTTCCGGGCGGCGTTGCGCGATGCGCTCGAAAACGTCAAGAACCTGCCGACGGCGACCGGCGTGGTCAGCATGAGCCCCACCGACCACAACGGGCTGGACGAGCGGGCGCTGGTGATGGCAACGGTGGCGTCCGGCAAGTGGCGACTGCAGTAAAGTGCCCGGCGGGCGGGTCGCTCCCGCCCGTAACCGTCCCAGGTTTTGTATGCTCTCGGTTTTGCAGGACTAGCAACCGGGTGGACGCAGCATGACGGGACAAGCGAGAAAGCGGGTGGGCGGGCCGAGGCAATGGCTGGCCGGCGGATTGCTGACCCTGTTGGCCAGCGCCGCTTGCGCGCAGGTCCAGGGTCTGCCGCCCAATGTGGTGAACGCCTGGAAGGCCAGCAAGCTGCCCGATAGTTCGCTGTCGCTGGTGGTGCAGGAGCTGGGCGGGCAGCGCATGGTGGCATTGAACGCCAAGGAAGCCCGCAACCCGGCATCGGTGATGAAGCTGGTCACGACCTGGGCCGCGTTGTCCGAATTGGGGCCGAACTACGTTTGGCGCACCGAATTCATGACGGCGCCGGGCGCCAGGCCGGACGCCAAGGGCGTGCTGGCCGGCCCGCTCTACCTGCGGGCGGGCGGCGACCCCCAATTCTTGATGCAGGACTTGTGGGCCCTGCTGCGCGAATTGCGTTTGCGCGGGGTCAAGCAGATCAATGACCTGGTCATCGACCGCAGCATCTTCGGCCAGGTCGCCACCGACCCCGGCGCGTTCGACGGCGCGCCCGACAGGGCTTACAACGCCAGCCCAGATGCCTTGATGGTGGGGTTCGGCGCGCAACGCCTGTTGTTCACGCCGGACGCTGCCGCCCATAAATGGGTGCCTTTGATCGATCCGCCGCTGCCCGGCCTGAAGATCGAAGGCAATGTGGAATGGAGCGACATCCGTTGCCCGGGCCCCCCGGTGGTGACGACCGAACCGCTGATCACCCAGCAGGGGGTGACGATCCGCGTGGGCGGCAAGGTGGCGGGGTCTTGTGGCGAATTCAGCCTGTACCGCCTGGCCCTGTCGCAGCCCGACTTCGCCACTGAAATTTTCCGCATGCTCTGGAAAGAGCTGGGCGGCACGTTCAAGGGGCAGGTCCGGTCCGGCATGGTGCCGGCGGACGCGGTGGTGCTGGCGTCGCATGAATCCCCGACCTTGGCCGAGGTGATTCGCCAGATCAACAAGCGCAGCAACAACGTCATGGCGCGCACGTTGCTATTGACGCTGGGCGCGGAAAAGGGCCGCCGGCCCGCCACCGTGACCAGCAGCGAAGCCGTGGCCAAGGGGCTGCTGGCCAAGCAGGGGTTGGATATGCCCGAGCTGGTCATCGACAACGGCGCCGGCTTGTCGCGCGATGCCCGGGTGTCGGCCGACAGTCTGGCGTCGATGCTGACGGTGGCCTGGAATTCGCCGGTCATGCCGGAGTACATTTCATCCTTCGCGATTGCCGGGGTGGACGGCACCGTGCGCCGCCGCCTGAAGGGCGACGGCACGCTGGGCATGGCCCACCTGAAGACCGGATCGTTGCGCGACGTGCGTTCGATCGCCGGTTACGTGTTGGGCGCCAGTGGCAAGCGCTATGTGGTGGTCAGCATCGTCAACCACGAGCAAGCGGGTGCCGTCCGCGCTTTCGACGACGCCCTTATCGCCTGGCTGGCAGAACAATAGGCCAGTTTCCTTCTAAACCGATTACGATCCTCGGGTGTGCCCCCCACGCGCGCAACGCTAGTGCGTTGCGCCATTCCGGTCACGCCTGAGGCGAAAAACCCGTCTTTTCAATATTCTGGAGTGTTACGCACATGCCTGTGCACGAAATCCGCCATCCGTTGATCCGCCATAAGCTCGGGATCATGCGTCGCGCCGACCTCAGCACCAAGAGCTTCCGAGAGTTGTCGCAGGAAGTGGGTGCGCTGCTGACTTATGAGGCCTCCAAGGACCTGCCGCTGGCGCCGGCCACCGTGCAAGGCTGGTGTGGCGAGGTCCAGGTCGAGAAGATCGCCGGCAAGAAAGTCACCGTGGTGCCTATCCTCCGTGCCGGCATCGGCATGCTGGACGGCGTGCTCAGCCTGATTCCGGGCGCCAAGGTCAGCGTGGTGGGCGTGGCCCGCAACGAAGAGACGCTGGAAGCGCATACGTATCTGGAGCGTCTGGTGGGCGAACTGGACCAGCGCCTGGCGCTGATCGTCGACCCGATGCTGGCCACGGGCGGTTCGATGGTTGCCGCCATCGACCTGCTCAAGCGCGCCGGTTGCAAGGAAATCCGCGCGCTGGTGCTGGTGGCCGCGCCCGTCGGCATTGATGCCGTGCTGGCCAAGCACCCGGATGTACATATCTACACGGCATCCATCGATGACGGCCTGAACGAGCACGGCTACATCATGCCGGGCCTGGGCGACGCGGGCGACCGGATCTTCGGCACCACCCAGAAAACGGAATAACGCCTATCGGGGCGATGGGTTGCGCGCAGGGCGGGGCAGGCACCAAGCCGTCAAGCGCGCGTAACCCGCGTAACCCTTCAGGCCGCCAGTTGCTGCGCGCGGCCGTCGATGTGTTGGCCGAACCACTGCAATTTCGGCGCCAGCCCGGCCACTTCGCCCACGATCAGCAGGGCGGGCGATTGAATGCCGTGCGTGGCGGCCAGGCGCGGCAGTTCTTCCAGCGTGCCCGACACCACGCGCTGTTCGGGCCGGCTGCCGTTCTCGATCAGCGCGAAGGGCGTTTGGGCAGACCGGCCGTGATGCAGCAGGCGCCGGGTCAGCAGGTCAAGTTGGCCCACGCCCATGTAGAACGCCAGCGTCTGCCGCTCGCGCGCCAGCGCGGGCCAGTCCAGGTTGTCTTCATCCTCGCGGCAATGCGCCGTGATCAGCCGCACCGACTGCGCGTGTTCGCGATGCGTCAGCGGGATGCCGGCGTAGGCCGCACAGGCCAGCGCGGCCGTAATGCCAGGCACCACTTCATAGCGCACGCCATGCGCGCGCAGATATTCCAGTTCTTCGCCACCTCGTCCGAAAATGAACGCATCGCCCCCTTTCAGGCGAACCACGCGGCGGCCCGCCCGCGCGTGCTCGACGAGCAGCGCGTGGATGCGCACCTGGGTGGCGTGGTGGTTTTCGCCGGGCAGCTTGCCCACCGGCACGCGGTCGGCGTCGCGGCGCGCCAGCGACATGACGTCGTCGCTGACCAGCCGGTCATAGAGAATCACGTCGGCTTCGTTCAAGGCGCGCAGCGCCTTCAACGTCAGCAGGCCGGGGTCGCCGGGGCCTGCTCCCACCAGCACCACGCTGCCCTCGGCGGGGGGGGGGGGGGGGCCAGCGCGTCGGCCAACGCCGCTTCAGCCTGCGCGGGCTGTTGCTGGCGCAGGAAGCCCGCCACGGGACCATCCAGCAGCCAGTCGTAGAAACGGCGGCGTGCGCCCAGGTCAGGATGACTGGCCCGTATGCGCTTGCGGTAGGTAGCGGCCAGCCCGGCCAGCTGGCCCAAGGTGTGGTCGAACAGGGATTCGATGCGTTCGCGGATGCGGCGGGCCAGCACTGGCGCCACGCCGGAAGACGAAATGGCGACGATGACGGGCGACCGGTCCACGATGGACGGCACCTGGAACGATGACAATTCCGGGTCGTCCACGACATTCGTGAAGATACGGCGAGCGCCAGCGGCGTCGGATGCCGCGGCGTTGGCCGCGCGGTCGTCGGTGGCGGCGACCACAAGCCAGACCTCATCCAGCCAGGCGGGATCGAATCGGCCTTCCAGATGGCGGATGCGGCCCTGGGCGGCCAGCGCGGCCAGGGCCGGTGTCAGTGCCGGTGCGCCCACGACGACGTCGGCCGCGGCTTCCAGCAGGGCCAGCGTCTTGCGCTCGGCGACCGCGCCACCGCCCACTACCAGCACCAGCCGGCCTTTCAAGTCGGCGAAAATCGGGAAAAGCTTCATCAAATGCCCGCTCCGGGCGTACCCGGTGAAATATCAACTGATCATAGGGAGCGGGTTTCGTCCCCACAACTTTTGATTTCTTGAATCCATATAGCTAAAAGTCATGTGCCTAGGCTTTACCCAGCCATTGGCTCATTTCGACGACCTCGCGGGCGACTTCGCCCAGACGCTTCTGGCTTTGCATGGCGCGTTCGCGCAACAGGCGGTGCGCTTCGTCTTCGGGAATGGCGCGCGCCTTCATCAGAATCCCCTTGGCCTTTTCCACCCATTGCCGGTCCGCCAGGCGCAATTGCGCTTCGCGCAGTTCTTCGCGCCGCGATTTCTCCATGGCGAAGCGTTCGATCGCCACCGTCAATAGCGGTTCGATGCGGGCCGCCGGCACATCGCCCACCACATAGGCCGCGACGCCGGCCCGCAAGGCGCTGCGGATGGTATCCCGGTTGCCATTGTCTGTGAACATCACGACCGGGCGGTCGCTGTGTTCGCTGGCCACGCAGACGTTTTCCAGCGTGTCGCGCCCGGGGGCGTCGCTGTCGATCAGCACGACATCGGGCGCCGCCTGGGCGATGGCGGCGGCCAGGTCCATGCCAGGCGCCATTTCCGCGACGACGCGCCCCCCCGCTGCGGCAAGCGTCTGCCGCCCCCACGCCGCGCGTCCTTCGCCATCGTTCAGCAGCATCACCTTCAGCATGAGACCCCCCGGATGCTTCCCATCATGCAAGTTCCGTGCCATCCGGCCGGCGCGCGGGCGGCGCCGGCAAGGCACAGTCGCAGGGCGTGCACCGCACAGGCATGGTGCGCCGCCGCATCGGGGCTTGCACCATTTTGGTTCGCGGCAAGGCGCGTCGGCGTCGTCCAGCGCCAGGCCACTTGACCGGAAAGCCCCTATTGGCGCGGGCTGCGGCGGTGCCGGGGCAACAAAAAGCCCTCCTGGCACGGGGCTTGCTTAAGAATCATCGGGGGGCCAACGGCGGTCGCCCCACGCAACGCGCCGCGATTCGCGGCAAGGGACAACGACGTTCCGCAGCGCCAATGGACTGGATTCCATGGCGCGCGGGACGTTTTTTTTTGCCAGGAGCCATGCATGACGCCAGTGACACGTAGCCCCTCGACCCGCCCCGCCGGCGGCGCGGACCTGACCGCCGACGCCGGCCGCCGCAAGTGGTTGAGCGGAACGGTGCGCGCGGTGGCAGGCGCAAGCCTGTTGTCGCTGGTGGATCCGCTGGTGCGCGCGGGCGCCTGGGCGGCAGGCACCGATGCGCCCGAGAAGACCGAGGTGAAGATCGGCTTTATTCCGCTGACGGATTGCGCCTCGGTGGTGATGGCCTCGGTGCTGGGCATCGACAAAAAGTATGGCGTGACGATCACCCCGTCCAAGGAAGCCTCGTGGGCGGCCGTGCGCGACAAGCTCATGAATGGCGAGCTGGACATGGCGCATGTGCTGTACGGGCTGATCTACGGCGTGCACCTGGGTGTCGGCGGACCGAAGAAAGACATGGCCGTGTTGATGAACCTGAATCAGAACGGCCAGGCGATCACGCTGTCGAACAAACTATTGCAGGCGGGCGCGCGCGATGGCGAATCGCTGGCCAAGCTGATGGCGACCGACAAGCGCGAATACACCTTTGCGCAGACCTTCCCGACCGGCACGCACGCCATGTGGCTGTACTACTGGCTGGCGGCCTACGGCATCAATCCGATGAAGGACGCCAAGGTCATCACGGTGCCGCCGCCGCAGATGGTGGCGAACATGCGCGTGGGCAATATGGACGGCTTCTGCGTGGGCGAACCGTGGGGCGCGCGCGCCATCATGGACAAGATCGGCTTCACCGCCGTGACCACGCAGGGCATCTGGCAGGACCATCCTGAAAAGGTGCTGGGCACCAGCGCCGAATTCGTGTCGCGCAACCCGAACACGGCGCGCGCCGTCACCGCGGCGATCCTGGAGGCCGGAAAGTGGATCGACGCGTCACCCGCCAATCGCCAGAAGACGGCTGAAACCATTGCCGCCAAATCCTATGTCAACACGGACGCCAGCGGCATCGTCGACCGCATGCAGGGACGTTATGAGAATGGCCTGGGCAAGTCGTGGACCGACGAGCACGCGATGCGCTTTCACGCTGACGGTGCAGCCAACTTTCCGTATCTGAGCGACGGCATGTGGTTCCTGACGCAGCACAAGCGCTGGGGCCTGTTGAAAGCGCATCCGGACTATCTGGCGATGGCCAAGCAGGTCAACCGCATCGACCTCTACAAACAGGCCGCGTCGGCCGCCGGCGTGGCCTTGCCCGCCAGCGAAACTCGCAGCTCCACGTTGATTGACGGCGTGGTGTGGGACGGCAGCAATCCTGCGGCCTATGCCGACGGGTTCAAGGTCAAGGTTTGAGTGCCGATACGAAAAAGGGGCATGCAATGTCTACCGTAACGAATGTGGGCCGCACCGACGCGATACTCGCCGCCGGGCGCGAATGGCTTGAATCGATGCTGAAGGCCTTGGCGGGCCCGGTGGCCGGCTTCGCGCTCTTCGTGCTGGTGTGGCAGGTGGTGGCCATGCGGATCCCGGAGATTCCGACGCCGGGCGTCACCTGGCATGCGGCAGTCGAACTGTTCTCGGATCCGTTCTATGACAACGGCCCCAACGACAAGGGCATCGGCTGGAACCTGCTGGCGTCGCTGGAGCGCGTGGCGATCGGCTTCGGGCTGGCGGCGGTGATCGGCATACCGGTCGGGTTCGCCATCGGCCGGTACGCCGCGGTCAACGCCATGTTCTCGCCCATCGTGAGCCTGCTGCGGCCCGTGTCGCCGCTGGCCTGGCTGCCGCTGGGCCTGCTGCTGTTCAAGGCGGCCAACCCGGCCGCG
>NZ_JBHFII010000054.1:34132-41093 GCF_057334215.1 Achromobacter maghribensis
ATCTGGGCCATTTTCATCTGTTCGATCTGGCCGATGATCATCAACACGGCCGTAGGCGTGTCGCGCGTGCCACAGGACTACCTGAACGTGGCGCGGGTGCTGAATCTGTCGGAATGGAAGGTCACGACCAAGGTGCTGTTGCCGGCGGTGCTGCCCTACATGCTGACCGGCGTGCGTTTGTCCATCGGCACCGCGTGGCTGGTGATCGTGGCGGCGGAAATGCTGACTGGCGGCACTGGCATCGGCTTCTGGTTGTGGGACGAGTGGAACAACCTGAAGGTGGAGCACATCGTCATCGCCATCTTCGTGATCGGCATCGTGGGGCTGCTGCTGGAAACCCTGCTGGTCGCGCTGGCTCGCCGATTCACCTACACCGAGGAGTAGCGCCATGAAGAAATTCGTACGTATCGAACGCGTGGGCCAGACGTTCACGACCCGCAAGGGCGCTTTCGTGGCGCTGCGCGATATCGACCTGACGGTGGACCAGGGCGAGTTCATCACGCTGATCGGCCATTCGGGCTGCGGCAAGTCCACCTTGCTGAACCTGATCGCGGGGCTGACGCGCCCGACCAGCGGCGTGCTGCTGTGCGCCGAGCGCGAGATCACCGGGCCGGGGCCGGACAGGGCCGTCGTGTTCCAGAACCATTCGCTGCTGCCGTGGCTGACCTGCTTCCAGAACGTGTACCTGGCGGTCGAACGCGTGTTCGGCGGCAAGGAAAAACGCCCGCAACTGGCCGAGCGC
Source organism: Achromobacter maghribensis (assembly GCF_057334215.1). NCBI lineage: Bacteria > Pseudomonadati > Pseudomonadota > Betaproteobacteria > Burkholderiales > Alcaligenaceae > Achromobacter > Achromobacter maghribensis. The sequence continues at coordinate 34,875 of NZ_JBHFII010000054.1, forward strand.
ACGCGCGCAGCGCTGGAACTGGTGGGCCTGGTGCCGGCGCAAAACAAGCTTCCGCGGGAAATCTCGGGCGGCATGAAGCAGCGCGTGGGCATTGCCCGGGCGCTGGCGATCGAACCGGGCGTGTTGCTGATGGACGAGCCATTCGGCGCGTTGGATGCGCTGACCCGCGCGCACCTGCAAGATGAACTGCTGAAGATCGTGGCCAAGACCCGCACCACCACCATCATGGTCACGCATGACGTGGACGAGGCCGTGTTGCTGTCCGACCGCATCGTCATGCTGACCAATGGCCCGGCCGCGACCATCGGCGAGATCCTGCCCGTGCCGCTGCCGCGCCCGCGTGACCGCGTGCGGCTGGCCAACGACGCGACCTATCTGGCATGCCGCGCGTCCGTGGTGGATTTCCTGCACCGCCGCCACGGCAATCCCGAGCGGTCGCAGGCGGCGGCGCAGGCCAATGCCGTCCTGGACGCCGCCGATTCCGAACGGGCGGCGGAGAACGACGGCGCCGCCGTCGCGACCCGCGCCGCGGCCTGAAGGCGGGTCACGGGGACTGACATGGGCGCTAAGCAAAGGCTGGTGGTGGTGGGCAACGGCATGGCGGGCATCCGCACCGTGGAGGAATTGCTGGCGCTGGCGCCCGATCTATACGACATCACGGTGTTCGGGGCCGAGCCTCACACCAACTACAACCGGATCCTGCTGTCACCAGTGCTGACGGGCGAGCGGACGTTGCAGGACATCGTGCTGAACGATGAAGATTGGTACGCCCGCCACGGCATACGGCTGTTGCGCAACCGCAAGGTGACGCGGGTGGACCGGGTGCGCCGCGTCGTGCAGGCCGACGACGGCACTGAAGCGCCTTATGACCGCCTGCTGCTGGCGACTGGTTCGAACCCGTTCATTCCATCCATCCCGGGCACCGGTCTGGACGGCGTGGTCGCCTTTCGCGATATCGCCGACGTGAACCGCATGATCGAAGCCGCCTCGCGCTACCGGCATGCCGTGGTGATCGGGGGCGGGCTGCTGGGCCTGGAGGCTGCCAATGGACTGGCCGCGCGCGGCATGCACGTGTCGGTCGTGCATCTGGGCCACGCGTTGCTGGACCGCCAATTGGACGGCGAGGCGTCCGCGATGTTGCGGAACAACCTGGAGGCGCGTGGCCTGACCTTTTTGCTGGGACGCCAGACGCAGGCGATTCTGGGGGACGATGACGGCCGGGTCCGTGCGCTGCGCTTTGCCGACGGGCAGGAGATTCCGGCGGACCTTGTGGTGATGGCAGCGGGCGTGCGGCCCAACACCGAGCTGGCCGAACGCTGCGGACTGCATGTGGACCGGGGCGTGGTGGTGACCGACACCTTGCAGACTTACGATCCGCGCATCTATGCGGTCGGCGAATGCGTCAGCCATCGCGGCACGGCCTACGGCCTGGTCGCGCCCTTGTTCGAACAGGCCAGGGTGGCGGCCAACCATCTGGCCCTGCACGGTATCGGCCGCTACGAAGGCAGCGTGACGTCGGCCAAATTGAAGGTCACCGGCATTGATCTCTTTTCCGCCGGGGACTTCGCGGGAGACGCGCAGACCGAGAGCATCACGTTGTCCGATGCGCTGGACGGCGTCTACAAGAAGCTGGTCATCCGCGGCGACAGGCTGGTGGGCGCTTGCCTGTACGGCGACACGGCGGACGGCGCCTGGTATATGCGTCTGATCCGCGAAGGCCGGGACATCGGTAGCGTGCGCGACCGGTTGATGGCGGGCGAAAGCGTGGCGGGAGGATAAGCGATGGACATGCCGTCACTTGCGCGGGTGCCGATCGTCGATGCCAGCGAAGGACGCGAGGTAGCGTCGGTGTGCTGTTACTGCGGCACGGGCTGCGGCGTGCGTGTTCATGTTCGGGAGGGCGCCGTGCTGCGTGTCCGCGGCGACGAGACGCACCCCGCCAACCACGGCAAGCTGTGCAGCAAGGGGCTGGCGCTGGGCGACACGGTGCGTCGCGACGGCTCGCGTGTGCTGTCGGCGCAATGGCGCGAGGCGCGGGACCAGCCCCTGCGGGATATCGGGCTGGGGCAGGCGCTGGATATCGCCGCCGAGGCCCTGGCCCGCGCGATCCGCTCGCACGGCCCCGACGCCGTGGGCTTCTATTTGTCGGGCCAGTTGCTGACGGAAGACTATGCCGTCTTCAACAAGCTGGCGCGCGCCCTGGCCGGCACCAACAATATCGACACCAATTCCCGCCTGTGCATGTCCAGCGCGGTGTCGGGCTATAAGCGCACGCTGGGCGCCGACGCGCCGCCCGCGTGCTACGAAGACCTGGATTTGGCGGACACCGTGCTGATCGCCGGCTCCAACATGGCTTACGCGCATCCCGTTTTGTTCCGTCGCCTGGAGGCAGCCCGCGCGCGGCGGCCAGACATGAAGGTGATCGCGGTGGACCCGCGGCGCACGGATACGTCCGCGTTCGCGGACCTGCACCTGCCGATCGCGCCGGGCACCGACGTGGCCCTGTTCCACGCCATGTTGCATGTCATGGCGCGCGAAGGCCTGATCGACACCGGCTACATCCAGCGCCACACCGAAGGGTTCGAGGCGTTGCTTGCCCGCGTGGACGCCTTCCCGCCGCAAGTCGCGCAACGCATTTGCGGCGTGCCCGCCGAGGACATCATCCAGGCGGCCCGCTGGTTCGGTGGCGCACGATCAGCGCTGTCGCTCTATACGATGGGGCTGAACCAGTCGACCCGCGGCACCGACAAGAACATGGCGCTGATTCATCTGCATCTGGCAACGGGCCAGATCGGCAAGCCGGGCGCGGGCCCGTTTTCGCTGACGGGCCAACCCAACGCGATGGGCGGCCGGGAGGCCGGCGGCATGGCCACGTTACTGCCGGGTCACCGGGACCCTGCTTGCGCCTCGGACCGCGCCGAAGTCGCCGCGCTATGGGGCGTGGACCGCCTGCCCGATGCGCCGGGAACCCCGGCGTTGGACATGTTCGACGCGGTGCTGGAAGGGCGCATCAAGGTGTTGTGGATTGCCGCGACCAACCCGGCGCAGTCCTTGCCAGACCAGGCCCGGGTGCGCGCGGCGCTGGCACGTGCCGAATGCGTCATCGTGCAAGAGGCCTTCGCGGGCACGGAAACGTTGGCGTACGCCGACGTGGTGCTGCCCGCCGCGACGTGGCCGGAGAAATCCGGCACGGTGACGAATTCCGAACGCCGCATCAGCCGCGTGCAGGCGGCCATCGAGCCGCCTGGCGATGCCCAGCCGGATTGGCGGTTGGCGCAGGCGGTGGCGCAGCGGCTGGCCGCCCGCATCGCGCCGGACAAGGTCGCGCGGTTCGCCTATCGCGATGAAAGCGATGTGTTCGCGGAACACGCCCGCATGACCGCAGGGCGCGATCTGGACTACTGCGCATTGGACTATGGCGTTCTGGACCGCGACGGGCCGCAGCAGTGGCCCTACCGCGCAGGCCGGGGCGCGGTGCGCCTGTACGCCGACGGCGTCTTCCCGACGCCCAGCGGGCGCGCCCGCTTTTGCGACGTGGACTATCACCCGCCCGCCGATGCGGTGACGCCCGAGTTTCCCCTTCGGCTGACGACCGGCCGGCTGCGCGACCATTGGCACACGATGGCGCGCACGTCGCTCGCGCGGGTATTGACGCAGCACGTCGAAGAGCCGTGGGTGTCCCTGCATGGCGACGATATGCGCCGGCTCGCGCTTGCGCCAGGCCAGCTTGCGCGGCTGCGTTCCCGGCGCGGCAGCGTTGTGTTGCCGGTGCGCGAAGACGACGGTGTGCAACCCGGGCAGGCCTTTCTGCCGATGCACTGGGGTAGCGCGTTCATGGCGGGTCTGGGCGTCAACGCGTTGACGAGTCCGGCGGTGGACCCGGTGTCGCGCCAGCCCGAACTGAAGTTCAGCGCCATTTCGGTCGAGCCCGCCGACTTGCCGTGGCAGGCGTCGGGATGGCTGCAGGGCGACGGCGCGGCCGTGCGTGCGCGTCTGGCACCCTGGCTGCGCGGTTTTGATTACGCGGTGGTGCTGCCCATCGGCGCCGGTGGCGCGCGGATCCGGCTGGCGGCCGCCGTCGCGCCGGCGGGCGCGCGCCTGGCCGAGCTGGCCGATGCGCTAGGGTTGAGCCGTGCCGACGTGGTGTTCGATGACACTGCCCGCGGCAGGATGCGCCGGGTAGCGGTGGAGCAGGGCGCGTTGCGCGCCTTTTTGCTGGCCGGCGATTTGCGGGCGCAGGACGCGCTGCTGTCCTGGGCAGCGGGCGCGCCGGCGCCGGGCAGCGTGTCCGCCTTGCTGACCGGGCGCGTGACGGGCGCCGCGCGGTCGCGCACCGTCTGCGTCTGCAACGGCGTCAGCGAGGCGGCCATCATCGCGGGCATCGGACGCGGCTGCGATATGGCGGCGCTGAAAACCACCCTGGGTTGCGGTACCGGCTGCGGCTCCTGCGTGCCGGAAATCCAGGCCCTGATCAGCCGGATGCCCGCCGCGGCGGCGGCGGCATAGGTTGACCGGCGGCCGCCGCTGCGGTCACGAGTGGACATACGCCGGGCACGGCAACCGGTGTAGTATCAAGCCAGCCGTCGCGGGTAGCGGACGGCGTTTTCTGATTTCTGGAGTGGCTTGTGACGATGCGAAAAATGGCATCCCTGATTTTGGCGGCGGGCGCGTTGGGCGCGGCCGCTTCGGCGCAGGCCGGCGTATGCGACGCGCAGTTCATGCATGATGGCGGCGCGGTGCAGTTGACCGGCTCGGGCAACCTGTCGCTGGGCGCGGACCTGACCTTCGCCGAAGTTACAAAAAGCAATGGCGACAATTGCCGCGCGCGCGTGCAGGGCATAGCAACCTTCAGCTACGCCGGTTTGCCGCCAGGAAAATCCAAGCTGGACTATTTGATGACGGTGAAGGGCGGCCAGGCCACCTTCCTGAAGTACGCCAGCGCCGGCGAGGCCCCGAAGCCTTCCGAAGGCCAGTTCGACCTGCGCATGCTGGGTCTGTTCGCCTACGACGGCAAGCTCAATGCCGGCCAGAAACTGCCGGGTTCGTCGTTCCGCTTGAAGATCGGCAAGGAAGCGCCGGTGGGTGGTCAGCCCAGCACCACGGTGCGTATCGGCGAAAAGACCGTGGGCCAGAAGACCCCGGTGAAAACGGCGTTGGGCCAGCAGTCGTGCCATCCCATCACGTACTCGCGCAATTCCGATCCCACCATGGCCACCTTCCAGGGGTTGACCATCCCGATCCCCGGCATGAACACCACGGTCACCGACTGGTACTGTCCGTCGGTGAATCTGGTGATGAAGCAGGACATCGATCAAGGCGGCGTGAAGTCGGCCGTCGAAATTACGCAGATCAAGTAGCAGACGGTAGCAAGCATGCCATGCAGCGGGCATGGCGGCTGGTATGATGGTTTTGTCATAGACACACAACAGGAGCTCAAAAAATGGCCACGAGAAAATCCGAAGAAGTCGCAAAAGAAAAACTCATCGACAGTGTCAAGACCAGTTTGAATGACGCGGAAAACCTGCTGCGTGAAGCAGCGGGCACCACCGGCGAAAAGGCAAACGAATTGCGCGACCGCGCCATGACTTCGCTCAAGCGTACGCGCGAAGCCCTGTACGAGGCGCAAGACGCCGTGCTGGAACGCGGCCGCAAAGCCGCCCGCGCCACGGACGACTACGTGCACGACAATCCCTGGCAGGCCATCGGCATCGCGGGCGTGACCGGCCTGCTGCTCGGCTTGCTGATCAGCCGCCGCTGATAAGGCTTGAATGTCCGGGCGGGCGGCGCCGGCCATGTGCCGCGTTGCCCGCCCGGCGTTCTTGACGCCATGGGTCTACGAAAATCTGTTTTCGGCGTTGCGTCCAGTCTGGTCGGGCTGACGCGCACGCGCCTGGAGTTGCTGGCGCTTGAAGCCGCCGATGAAAAGGCGCGCTTGCTCAAGTTGCTGGGCATGGCTTTTGCTGCGTTGCTGTTTCTGACGCTGGCGGTGCTGGTGTTCACGGTGACGGTGGCGGTGCTGTTCTGGCCTACCGAAGACCGCTATCTGGCCCTGGGCCTCTTGGCTGCTTTCTATGGCGTGGTCGGCCTTGGGCTGCTGCTGGCGGTACGCCACGGGCTGGTATATGGCGCGCCGCCGTTCGCGGCCCCCCTTGAAGAGCTGGGCCGCGATGCGGAACTGCTGGACCGGGTCCGCGATGCGCAGGACGACGACGACGCGCC
>NZ_JBHFII010000054.1:41161-69530 GCF_057334215.1 Achromobacter maghribensis
ACGCCGGCGCGAGGAGGACTGAACCATGTCGAAAAGGTCTCCTACCGTTGATCGCGCCGTTCGCATTGAATTGCTGCGCGCCCGCGCCGCGATTGAACGCGAGTCGCTGGCGCAAGGCATCATCAGCGCCGGCCGCAGACTCGAACCGTCCTCGATCATCCGCGGCTTGCTGCCCCGGCTGGCGTCGGGCGGCGCCTCTCGCTGGGCCTTGCAGGCGATCACGCTGGCCCGGCGTTATCCGCTGGTCAGCTCGTCGCTGTCGACGCTGCTCATGCGTGGCGGCAAGCGCTTCAAGCTGCTGAAGGTCGCTGGCGGCGCATTGGTCGGCTGGCAGCTGTACAAGCTGTGGAAAAGCTCCAAAGAGGACGGAAAACCGGATTCGCGTTAGCAGACGCGTGTTAGCAGACGCGCGTCAGCGGCGCGATTTTCCGCACCGTCCAAAACAAACCCCGCCACGCAGGCGGGGTTTTCATTTGAGCAGCAGCCGTTGCCGCCCGGCAAGGGTCACAGGCCCAACTGGCCCCACAGGTCGTCCACGCGCTTTTTGACGTCGGCATCCATGGTGATGGGGGTGCCCCATTCGCGGTGGGTTTCGCCGGGCCACTTATTGGTTGCGTCCAGGCCCATCTTGCCGCCCAGTCCGGACACGGGCGACGCGAAGTCCAGATAGTCGATGGGCGTGTTCTCGACCAGCAGCGTGTCGCGCACCGGGTCCATGCGCGTGGTCATCGCCCACACCACTTCCTTCCAGTCGCGCGGATTGATGTCTTCGTCGACGACCACGATGAACTTGGTATACATGAACTGGCGCAGGATGCTCCAGAGGCCGAACATGACGCGCTTGGCGTGCCCCGCGTATTGCTTGCGGATCGACACTACGGCCAGCCGGTAGCTGCACCCTTCCGGCGGCAGGTAGAAGTCCACGATTTCCGGCAACTGGCGGCGCAGCAGGGGCACGAAGACCTCGTTCAACGCCACGCCGAGCACGGCGGGTTCGTCGGGCGGCTTGCCGGTGTAGGTCGAGTGGTAGATGGGATTGCGGCGCATCGTGATGCGCTCGACCGTGAAAACGGGGAACCAGTCTTGCTCGTTGTAGTAACCGGTGTGGTCGCCATACGGACCTTCCAGCGCCATTTCGTAGTCGCTGTTGGGCGGCGGGTTGACGCCTTCGGGCACCACGGGCTTGACGGCGCGCGGGTCGGACGACGGCAGCAAATGGCCCTCGAGCACGATTTCGGCCCAGGCGGGCACAGACAGGTTGCTGCCCAGGGCCTGCGCGACTTCGGTGCGCGAGCCGCGCAGCAGGCCGGCAAACTGGTATTCGGACAGGCTGTCTGGCACGGGCGTGACGGCGCCCAGCGTGGTGGCCGGGTCGGCGCCCAACGCGACGGCGATGGGGAAGGGCGTGCCCGGATTGGCCAGCGCGTGATCGCGGAAGTCCAGCGCGCCGCCCCGGTGCGACAGCCAGCGCATGATCAGCTTGTTCGGTCCCAGCAACTGTTGGCGGTAGATGCCCAGGTTCTGCCGCTTGGCATTGGGGCCGCGCGTGATGACCAGGCCCCAGGTCAATAACGGGGCCACGTCGCCGGGCCAGCAGGTCTGGATCGGCAGACGGGTCAGGTCCACGTCCTTGCCTTCCCAGACCACTTCCTGGCATGCCGGGCTCTTGACGTTCTTGGGGCTCATGTCCCACAAGGCGGCCTTCAGCATCGACACCTTGGCCAGCGCGTCGCGCAGGCCCTTGGGGGCTTCGGGTTCGCGCAGGGACGCCAGCAGTTCGCCGATGTCGCGCAGCGCGCTGACGTGGTCGGCGCCCATGCCGCGGGCCACGCGCGAGGGCGTGCCGAACAGATTGGTAAGCACCGGCATCTGCGCCGGCTTGCCGTCGTGCTGGGCTTTTTCGAACAACAGGGCAGGCCCTTCCGCACGCAGGACGCGGTCGGAAATTTCGGTCATTTCCAGCCGTGTCGACACCGGAGCGGCAATCCGTTTCAGGTCGCCCATCCGTTCGAGTTGAGCGAGGAAGTCTCTAAGGTCGCGGTATTTCACTACAGATCCCAGCGATTTGGTTACATTTTAGGGAGAAAGAGAGGTTAACATTGACTCCCTCTTTTTCACGCAGGAGGTTTTATGCCCGATGCGTCAGTGGCCAGCCTGTTCAGGAACATGGCCCAAGGAGTGCACGAATATCTTGCCGAGTCCTTGCGTATCTGTTCAGTCTATCTGGGCATCGCAGTGATTGTGACGGTAAGCATGGGATTTGCCCTGCCTGGTTTGCGCGACCAGGCATTGCAAGTGCACAAAGCCTTGTTGACCGCCCTTGCGCCTTCATCCATGCAATCCGGCACCGAATCCGATGTCGGCTCCGAATTGGGTTCCGACACTGCGTCGGCAATTGCCATGGCCGTTCCAACCGCTCCCGCCAGCAATGCCACCGGCATGCTGGGGCCGGCCCGCGTTGCGCCTCCGGTACCGAAAAAGCCCGCCAACGTGGCGACCGGTCCGCAGGCGGAAGCGTTGCGCAACTATATCTCGCGCAAATACAAGGTGGCGTATGACGCCACCGGTCCGCTGTTGAATACCGTGTACAAGGTCAGCCGCGAAAAGCAGCTTGACCCCTTGCTGGTCCTGGCCGTGATCGCCATCGAGTCCCGCTACAACCCCCTGGCCGAAAGCCATGTGGGCGCGCAGGGCCTGATGCAAGTCATGACCAGCGTGCACCAGGAAAAGTTTGACGCCGTCGGCAAGACCGCGCTGGACCCGGTCGCCAATATCGGCGTCGGGGCCACGATCTTGCGCGATTGCATCAACCGCCGCGGTTCCATCGATGGCGGCCTGGCCTGTTACGTGGGTTCCACCGGGCCGGACGACAACGGCTATGGCGCCAAGGTGCAGGCTGAACGCCGACGCCTGGCGCTGGCGTCGGGCATTGCACTGGCCCGGGACTGATTCCCGGGCAACGCCAGCCCGCAACGCCTGATTGCAAAACGCGCCCCATCGGGGCGCGGTTTGTTTTGGGTTCAACGTTGCAGCAGTTTGCCGATGCGGGCCACCGCCTCTTCCAGGCGGTCCAGCCCCGTGGCGTAGGAAAAGCGCATGGTGTGGTGGCCGTGGGCCGGCCCGAAGTCCAGGCCCGGCACGGCGGCGACGCCGGCTTCCAGCAGCAGGCGCTGCGAGAACGTGGCGCTGTCCATGCCCAGGCTGCCGATGTCGGCATAAATATAGAAGGCGCCATCCGGCTTGACCGGCACCTGGATGCCCAGTCGCTCGAATTCGGGCAGCAGGTAGTCGCGGCGCTGCTTGAAGGCTTCGCGGCGGTGCTCGAAAGTCTTCAACGCCTGTTCCGTGAAGCAGGCCAGGGCGGCGTGCTGGGCAAGCGTGGGCGCGCAGATCGCCAGGCTGGCGGCGATCTTCTCCACCGGGGCCACCATGTCCTCGGGCACGATCATCCAGCCCAGGCGCCAGCCCGTCATGTGGAAATACTTCGAAAAGCTGTTGATGATGATGACGTCGTCGTCCAGCGTCAGCGCGGAGCGGGCTTCGCCCTCGTAGGACAGGCCCAGGTAGATTTCGTCGACGATGGCGAAGCCGCCGCGCTCGCGGACCTGGGCCAGCAGGTCGGCAAGTTCATCCGGGGCGATCGACGTGCCGGTGGGGTTGCTGGGCGAAGCCACCATTACGCCTTGCGTGGCCGGGGACCAGTTTTGCGCGACGTCCTGGGCCGACAGTTGGAAGCGCTTTGCCGCCGAACTGGGAATCAGGCGGGGTACGCCGCCGGCCGCCAGCACGAAATTGCTGTTGGCGGGGTAGGACGGGTCCGGCATCAGGACTTCGCCGCCGCTGTTGACCAGCGCCGCGCAGGCCAGGGTCAGCGCGCCCGAGGCGCCTGCGGTCACGATGACGCGTGCCGGATTTATCCTGGCGCCGAATTTGTCATGGTAGAACTGCGCAATGGCTTCACGCAGCGGCATCAGGCCGGCGGGCGGGCTGTAGCCGCTAAGTCCGGCGCGGGCGGCGCGCTCCAGCGCTTCCACGACCTGAGGGGGCGCGGTAAAGTCCGGTTCGCCGATGCCCAGGCTGATAATGTCTTTGCCTGCCGCTTGCAGCGCCTGTCCCTGCTTGAAGAGTTCCACTGCGTGGAAAGTCAGAAAATCATGGGTGCGCGTGGCAAGGCGGGGCATTGGATTCTCGAAAGCGTTTTGTAGCGGAAAAAGGAATTGTAGTCATGCAGCCATCCCGGCGCGCTTTCCTGCTTGGCCGCAGGCCGGCCCAGACGCCCTGGGCAGCCTTCATGCAGCGTCTGAAGCTGCTGTGCCAAGGACAGGTCCATGATCTGGGTGAAGACGGACCCGGCGGGGCGCAGGCCATCCTGACCCCGTTGCGCGATGCCGATGTGGCGCATGCGCGCACGCTGTGCGCGGAGTACCGCGTCGTCATGGTGCTGGAGGGGGCGACCGGGCCTTACGCGCCAGCCGCCGGCCCGCGCCTGCGGATCGATCCGGCCCGAATGGCCGGCCTGGCCCGCCTGGCAGGCGATGCGCCGAGCTGGCGGGCGCAGCCGGGTGTGCCGCTGGCGGCCCTGACCCAGGCCGGTTTGCGGCAGTTCGAAGGCTATCCCGGCGCGATGACGCTGGCGGAATGGCTGGCGGCGCCGGCGCCCTGGCCGGCGGGGGGCTGCGCGGCCTCCGGCGTGCTGTCGGTGGACGTGATGCTGGCCGATGGCATCGAAGAATCGCTGGGCCCCTTCGGCGAGGCCGACGTGCAGCCGCTGCGCTCGGCAACCGTGCAAAGCCTGGTGCCCGCGCTGTTCAAACTGGCCTCGGGCGGAGACGCCTTTGCCACGCGCGACGGTTGCCACTGGCTGGGCCGCTACCGGCTGGACGCGCTGAAACCTGACGCGCCGGCAACCGTGAACCTGGCGCATCTTCTGCTGGGGCACGGCGGCACGCTGGCCTGGGTGCAAAGCGTGACGCTGACCGACGCGCCGGCGTGCCCGGCGGCGGCCCCGATGGCCGAGGCGCCTGGACTGGCGACGGTCCGGCTGGACGGCCGCGTCAAGGCGCTGTTTGACCCCGATGGTCGTTTTCCCTTATTCATGCCTCGTGCAACCTGACTACATTTCAGCTTGCTGTAAGATTTCGCCGCTCGTCTCGAAGAAGCGGGGCGGGCGCCGCGGACGTATCGCGCCGCCCGTCATGGGAATAGAATTCCCCCCTCTTCCGTGTCTCACCTAATTAGCCAGTAGCCGCCCTATGGATGCCAACCTTCGTAAAGCCGCCCTTGAATATCACGAGCATGGGCGCCCCGGCAAAATCTCGGTCACGCCGACCAAGCAGCTGACCAACCAGCGCGATCTGGCGTTGGCGTACTCGCCCGGCGTGGCGGCGGCCTGTGAGGAGATCGTGGCCGATCCGGCCAATGTTTTCCGCTACACCGCGCGCGGCAACCTGGTGGGCGTGATCACCAACGGCACCGCGGTGCTGGGCCTGGGCAACATCGGCGCGCTGGCCTCCAAGCCGGTCATGGAAGGCAAGGCGGTGCTGTTCAAGAAGTTCGCCGGCCTGGACGTCTTCGACATCGAAATCAACGAAACCGACCCGGACAAGCTGGTCGAGATCATTGCCGGGCTGGAAGCCACCTTTGGCGGCATCAACCTGGAAGACATCAAGGCGCCGGAGTGCTTCACCGTCGAGCGCAAGCTCCGTGAACGCATGAAGATCCCGGTCTTTCACGACGACCAGCACGGCACCGCGATCTGCGTGTCGGCCGCTTTCATCAACGGCCTCAAGGTCGTGGGCAAGGAAATCGACAAGGTCAAAGTCGTGACCTCCGGCGCGGGCGCCGCTGCCCTGGCGTGCCTGGACCTGATGGTGGACCTGGGCCTGCCGCTGGAAAACATCTGGGTGACCGACCTGGAAGGCGTGGTCTTCGAAGGCCGCACCGTGCTGATGGACCCGGACAAGGCGCGTTTCGCGCAGAAGACCGACGCCCGCAAGCTGGCCGAAGTGATCCAGGACGCCGACGTGTTCCTGGGCTTGTCGGCCGGCGGCGTGCTCAAGCCGGAGATGGTCGCCACGATGGGCCCGCGCCCCCTGATCCTGGCACTGGCCAACCCCACGCCGGAAATCCTGCCCGAGCTTGCGCATTCGGTGCGCGACGACGTGGTCATGGCCACGGGCCGTTCGGACTACCCGAACCAGGTCAACAACGTGCTGTGTTTCCCGTACATCTTCCGCGGCGCGCTGGATGTGGGCGCGACCACGATCACGCGCGAAATGGAAAAGGCGGCGGTGTATGCCATCGCCCAGTTGGCGCAGGAAGAGCAGAACGAAGTCGTGGCCGCGGCCTACGGCACGTTCGATATTTCGTTTGGCCCCGAATACCTGATTCCCAAGCCGTTCGATCCGCGCCTGATCGTGCGCATCGCGCCGGCCGTGGCCAAGGCGGCGATGGACGGTGGCGTGGCCACGCGTCCGCTGGCCGACCTGGAAGCCTACGAAGAGCAGTTGCAGCAATTCGTGTACCACTCGGGCGCCTTCATGAAGCCCTTGTTCTCGGCGGCCAAGCGCATCGTGCGTGAAGGCGGACCTGCCCGTATCGTGTTCGCGGAAGGCGAAGACGAACGCGTGCTGCGCGCCGTGCAAGTGGTGGTGGACGAAGGCCTGGCGCGCCCCATCCTGGTCGGCCGTCCGTCGGTGCTGCTGACCCGCATCGAAAAGCTGGGCCTGCGCCTGCGCCTGGGCGAAGACGTCGAAGTGACCAACCCGGAATACGACGAACGCTTCCATCAGTACTGGACCACGTACTGGGAACGCATGTGCCGCCGCGGCATCACCAAGGAAATGGCGCGCGTGGAAATGCGCCGCCGCATGACCTTGATTGGCGCGATGATGGTGCACCTGGGTGATGCCGATGGCATGGTCTGCGGGTCGGTGGGCGCGTATCACGACCACCTGCGTTTCGTCGATGAGGTGATCGGCCGCCGCCCGGGCCACAACGTGTATGCCGCCATGAACATCCTGCTGCTCAATGAGCGCACGGTGGTGCTGGTGGACACGCACGTGAACGACGAGCCCTCGGCCGAGCAGATCGCGGAATTCACGATCGCCGCCGCCAACGAAATGCGTCGCATGTATCTGGCGCCGAAGGTGGCGTTGCTGTCGCGGTCGAACTTCGGTTCGGGCAGCTCGGCTTCGGGCGCCAAGATGCGCCGCGCCCTGGAAATCGTGCGCGAACAGGCGCCGGATCTGGAAATCGACGGCGAAATGCACGGCGACTGCGCGCTGGACGAAGCGCTGCGCATGCGCATCCTGCCGTCGTCCACGCTGAAGGGCGAGGCGAACCTGCTGGTGTGCCCGAACGTGGATTCCGGCAACATCGCCTACAACCTGCTGAAGACGGCGGCAGGCGGCAATGTGGCGGTGGGCCCGTTCCTGCTGGGCTGCAATGCGCCGGTGCACATCCTGACTTCCAGCTCGACCGTGCGCCGCATCGTCAATATGACCGCGATGACGGTGGTCGATGTCAACACGCCACGTTGAAGTGAAGCCGGCTGGCCCGGCGTGCCCTCGCACGCCGACCGGCCTGGTTCTGACCGGAGGTGGCGCTCGCGCCGCTTATCAGGTCGGGGTGCTTAGCGCCATCATGGAGCTGCTGGACCCCGACTGGCATTCCCGGTTCCAGAACCCCTTCGACATCATCTGCGGTACGTCGGCCGGCGCCATCAATGCCGCTGCGCTGGCTTGCCGTGCTGATCGGCCCCACCTGGGGGTGCGGCGCATCCGCCGCCTGTGGTCCTCGCTGAATACCGACATGATCTACCGGGCCGACGCGCCAGGCCTGATTCGCACGGGCGTGCGCTGGCTGGGCCTGCTTGCCCTGGGCTGGATGTACTCGGGTCTGACGCGCAAGCGGCCCCAGTCGCTGCTGGACAACAGCCCGATGGAGGCATTGCTGGGCCGGGTGCTGGACTTCCGCAACCTGCAGGCCAACCTGGAGCAGGGCTCCCTGTCGGCGTTGGCGATCACGGCCTCGGGCTACACCAGTGGCGAGCACCTGACTTTCTATCAGGCGCACACGCCCATCGAGCCTTGGCACCGCTACTTGCGGCTGGCCATCCCCACGCCGATCGGCATGGACCATCTGATGGCTTCTTCGTCCATCCCGTTCGTCTTTCCGGCCCGCCAGGTGCAGGTGCACGGCAAGGGCGAGTGGTGCGGCGATGGATCAATGCGTCAATTGGCTCCGATCAGCCCGGCCATCCACCTGGGCGCGCACCGGGTACTGGTGATCGGCACCGGGTTCCGCGACGACACCCACCCCGAGAACCGCGCCGATTCACCGCCGTATCCCTCGCTGGCGCAGGTGGGCGGCCACGCGTTGTCCAGCATCTTCCTGGACGGGTTGTCGGTGGACGTCGAACGCCTGGAGCGAATCAATTACCTGATGGACCATGCGACGCCGGACGGCGCCCAGGTCAATGTCAGGCGCATCCAGGTGCTGACGATCACGCCCAGCCAGTCGCTGGACACGATGGCCCTGGAACACCTGCACGACATGCCCGCGCAAGCACGTGCCCTTTTTCGCGTACTCGGTGTATCGTCCGATCCACACCGTCCGGGCGGCGGGGCGCTGATGTCCTATCTTCTATTCGAATCCAGCTACACCCGACGATTGATCGAACTGGGTTATGCCGATACGATGCAGCGTAACGACGAAGTGATCGCCTTTTTCAAGGAGGCTCAGGCATGACGCGCAATGGCCAATCTACCTTGCAGAAGCAACTGCTGCGCGGCGGGGAGTTGCCCCATGAAGGGTTGGACAAGAAGGCCGTGGTGGACGCTTCCCATGAGCTTGGTCTGGCGTTGTTCGTCGCCAACTGCGACCCGGCCCGCAGCCGCTCTGCCGTGCTGCGCGCCATCGTCAAGGCGGTGGACTTCCCCGAATACTTCGGCGGCAACCTGGATGCCCTCTACGATTGCCTGTGCGACACGGTGCTGGACCACAAGACCGGCGTTGTACTGTGGCTGTACCGGTTGCATTCCGGCGATCCGGTCCTGGAAGACGACGCGGCCCTGATCGAAACCGTTTGTTCCGACGCGGCGGAATTCGCCCGCGAGAACGGTCGCATCTTTGCGTTCGTCATTGAACATGCCGGCAAGCACCCGGATCCCGAGCCTGGCGTCGCGGCGGCGCCTTACGGCGAAAACGACTGAGACGATTGCGCCGAGGGCTGCGCGGGTGCCCGCAGGGGCCCGCCCGGCCCCCCCCCGCGCCGGGTGGCGCCTGGCCCGGCAACATGCCTGATCACCAGCCCTGCAGGGTGCCGACGGCGGTCAACAGGGCCAACCCCGCGGTCTCGGTGCGCAGCACCCGCGGGCCGAAGCGCACGGCCTGCACGCCCGCCTGACGGGCCTGTTCCAGTTCTTTATCCGACCATCCGCCTTCCGGGCCCACCAGCAGGCTCAAGGCCTGCACGTCCGGTTCGGCCCGCAGCTTGCCGGCCAGATCGTCCGTGGCGTCGGGGTGGCACAGCAGGCGCAGGCCATCCGCCGGTTGGGCCAGCCAGTCGGCCAGCGTCTGAGGCGCGTCCACGGGCATCAGGCGGTTGCGGCCACATTGTTCGCTGGCGGATTGCGCAATGCGCTGCCAGTGCGCCACGCGCTTGTCCAGCCGGGCGCCCGACAGTTGCAGCACGCTGCGCTGCGCCGCGATGGGACTGACGCGGGCGGCGCCCAGTTCCACGGCCTTTTCCACCACCCAGTCCATCTTGTCGCCGGTAGGCAGGCCCTGCACCAGGGTGATGCGGCCGGCCAGTTCGGCCTCGCGGGGATTGAATTCGCCCAATTGGGCAAAGCCGGCCTTGCCATCGATATCCAGCACGGCCGGATATTCGCCGCCCTGGCCGTTGAACAGCACGACGGGTTCACCGGCTTTCAAGCGCAGCACGCGCAACGCGTGGTGGGCAAGGGCTTCCGGCAGGGCGATTCGGGTGCCGGCGGCAAGCGGGGCGTCGCAGTAGAAACGGGGGGCGGACATGGGTGGAGCGAAAAGCGTTATCGGAGCGCGTAGCCTACCACCTTGACCCCCCATTCGAAGAAGGTCGGCGCGCTGGACGCGAGGTCAAGCCCCAGCAGGGTCAGGAAGCCCACCGTCATCTTCTTGTCCAGACGCAGGACGTGGGCGCGCAGATCGGATAGGTCTTCGTGGGTGGCGAAGCGCTTGAGTTCTTCGCGGTTGGGCAGTTGCGCGATCTGTTTGCGGATTTCGGCGAGCTCTTCGCGTCGCGCAAGCGGGGCCACGGCCGCCGCCAGGTCATTGCGCCATTCTTGCCGGAGCTTGGCGGCAAGCTCGGTTTCACCCTTGATTTGAGCGTGTTCCAACGCCCGCGCCACGGCAATCGCCCGCTCTTCGCCCAGGGCGGTGCGTAGAGCCATGATGCCTTCAACAGGGATAGTCAGATTGAGCATGAGGCTCATGGTAGGAGGCTCCAGGGCTGATGTCAGGGCTTTATCCTGAATGTCGGACCCCTTTCCCGCAATTGTGGGAGCTACGCTGATATTCCCGTCCGGAAACGCTTGTTTACATCGAGCTTAAGGGCGATGGCGTGAGGGAAATCCCCTGATGCTAAAATCGTCTGCTTCGCAACCTACTCAACTGGCCCCTATATTCCCTGTGGGCGCGCCAGCTTCAAAGAGCCTTCCGAATGAGCAATCCGACCGCCCCTAAACTTGCCTTGGCGGATGCCATCCGCGCCCTCGCGATGGATGCCGTGCAACAAGCGAACTCCGGGCATCCGGGTGCTCCCATGGGCATGGCGGAAATCGCCCAAGCGCTGTGGACGGGCAACCTGCGCCACAACCCGAAGGATCCCGCCTGGGCCAACCGCGACCGCTTCGTGCTGTCCAACGGCCACGGGTCGATGCTGATCTACGCGCTGCTGCATCTGACGGGTTACGACCTGTCGATCGACGAACTCAAGAATTTCCGCCAACTGCATTCCAAGACGCCGGGCCACCCCGAAGTGGGCATTACCCCGGGCGTGGAAACGACCACCGGCCCGTTGGGCCAGGGTCTGGGCAATGCCGTGGGCATGGCGCTGGCTGAAGCGCTGCTGGCCGCTGAATTCAACAAGCCCGGCCACACCATCGTCGACCACCACACCTACGCCTTCACCGGCGACGGCTGCCTGATGGAAGGCATCTCGCACGAGGTGTGCTCGCTGGCCGGTACGCTCAAGCTGTCCAAGCTGGTCGTGCTGTACGACGACAACGGCATTTCCATCGACGGCCACGTCGAACACTGGTTCGCCGACGACACCGCCAAGCGCTTCGAAGGCTACGGCTGGAACGTGATCCGTGGCGTCGACGGCCATGACGTCGCTGCCGTGGACGCCGCCATCAAGGCCGCGCGTTCGCAATCGGAAAAGCCCACGCTGGTCATCTGCCGCACCGTGATCGGCAAGGGTTCGCCCAACATGGCCGGCACGCACAACGTGCACGGCGCGCCGCTGGGCAAGGACGAGATCGCCGCCACGCGCGCCGCGCTGGGCTGGTCGTCGGAACCCTTCCAGATTCCGCAAGACGTGTACGACGGCTGGGACGGCCGCAAATCGGGCGCCGCGGCCCAAGCCGAATGGCAGACCGCGTTTGACGCCTACGCCGCCGCATTCCCCGCCGAAGCCGCGGAGTTCACGCGCCGCATGAAGGGCGACATGCCCGAAGGCTACAACGAACAGTTCAAGGCATTCCTGGCATCGACCCTGGAAAAGGCCGAAACCGTCGCCACCCGCAAGGCCTCGCAGTTCGCGATCGCCGCGCTGGCCCCCGTGCTGCCGGAAATGCTGGGCGGCTCGGCCGACCTGACCGGTTCCAACTTCACCGACTGGAAGGGCGTCGCCGCCGTTCGCGCCGGTGACAAGGGCATCCAGTTCGGCCGCCACATCAACTACGGCGTGCGCGAATTCGGCATGGCCGCGATCATGAACGGCGTGGCCCTGCATGGCGGCTACCTGCCGTTCGGCGGCACTTTCCTGACGTTCTCGGACTACTCGCGCAACGCCATCCGCATGGCTGCGCTGATGAAGCAGCGCGTCGTGCACGTGTTCACCCACGATTCGATCGGCCTGGGCGAAGACGGCCCGACCCACCAATCCATCGAACACGCCGCCAGCCTGCGCCTGATCCCGAACCTGTCGTTGTGGCGTCCTTGCGATACGGCCGAAACCGCCGTGGCCTGGAACGCCGCCGTGACGCGCCCGACCAGCATCGGCATGGATGTGCATGACGGCGGCCCGACCGCGCTGCTGCTGTCGCGCCAGAATCTGCCGTTCGTGCCGCGCGACGCCGCCACCGTGGACGCCATCGCCCGCGGCGGCTATGTGCTGCGCGACGCTGAAGGCGCGCGCGCCGTCATCATCGCCACCGGCTCGGAAGTTGCCATCGCGCTGGACGCGCAGGCCCAACTGGCCAAGGAAGGCGTCGCCGTGCGCGTGGTCTCCATGCCCAGCACCGACGTGTTCGACCGCCAAGACGCTGCCTGGAAGCAATCCGTATTGCCCAAGGGCCTGCCGCGCGTGGCTGTCGAAGCCGGCGTGACCGCCTTCTGGCACAAGTACGTGGGCCTGGAAGGCGCCGTGGTCGGCATCGACCGCTACGGTGAATCCGCCCCGGCCGGCGCATTGTTCAAGTTCTTCGGGCTGACCGCCGACAAGGTGGCCGAGACCGTCAAACAGGTTTTGTAAAAAAGGAGCTTAGTATGACTATTCGCGTCGCCATCAACGGTTACGGTCGCATCGGCCGCAACATCCTGCGTGCCCACTACGAAGGTGGCAAGAAGCACGATATCGAAATCGTCGCCATCAACGACCTGGGTGATCCCAAGACGAACGCGCACCTGACGCGCTACGACACCGCCCACGGCAAGTTCCCGGGCACCGTCGAAGTCGACGGCGACTTCATGGTCGTCAACGGCGACAAGATCCGCGTGCTGGCCAACCGCAACCCGGCTGAACTGCCCTGGGGCGACCTGAAGGTTGACGTCGTGCTGGAATGCACGGGCTTCTTCACGACCAAGGAAAAGGCTGGCGCGCACATCAAGGGCGGCGCCAAGAAAGTCATCATCTCGGCCCCGGGCGGCAAGGATGTGGACGCCACCATCGTTTTCGGCGTGAACCACGGCGTGCTGAAGTCGACCGACACGGTCATCTCGAACGCATCGTGCACCACCAACTGCCTGGCCCCGCTGGTCAAGCCGCTGAACGACAAGCTGGGCCTGGAAAACGGCCTGATGACGACCGTTCACGCCTACACCAACGACCAGGTCCTGACCGACGTCTACCACGAAGACCTGCGCCGCGCGCGTTCGGCCACGATGAGCATGATCCCCACGAAGACCGGCGCTGCCGCCGCCGTGGGCCTGGTGCTGCCGGAACTGAATGGCAAGCTGGACGGCTACGCCATCCGCGTCCCGACCATCAATGTGTCGCTGGTCGACCTGTCGTTCGTGGCCAGCCGCGACACGACCGCCGAAGAAGTGAACAGCATCCTGAAGGCCGCGTCGGAAGGCGAGCTCAAGGGCATCCTGGACTACAACACCGAGCCCCTGGTTTCGGTGGACTACAACCACAACCCGGCCTCCAGCACCGTTGACGCGTCGCTGACCAAGGTCTCGGGCCGCCTGGTCAAGGTCTCGTCCTGGTACGACAACGAGTGGGGCTTCTCGAACCGCATGCTCGACACCACCGTCGCGCTGATGTCGGCCAAGTAAGCAACACGGTCAGTCCACAGGGGACGGATTTATTTTCCGCTGATGCGGAAAATGGGTTCGTCCCCTTTGTTCGCCTATCGTAGGAAAGCAAATATGTCCAAGGTCAATACCCTGTCCGCGCTGGCCAAGTCCGGCGCCCTGTCCGGCAAGCGTGTGTTCATCCGCGCCGACTTGAACGTGCCGTTCGACGACGCCGGCCGCATCTCCGAAGACACGCGCATCCGCGCATCCGTGCCCGGCATCCGCCTGGCGCTGGACGCCGGCGCCGCCGTGATGGTCACGTCCCACCTGGGCCGTCCGAAAGAGGGCGTGCTGACCGAAGCCGATTCGCTAGCCAAGGTCGGTCAGCGCCTGTCCGAACTGCTGGGCATGCCCGTGCAATTGGTGCGCGACTGGGTCGACGGCGTCCAGGTGGATCACGGCCAGGTTGTGCTGCTGGAAAACTGCCGCGTGAACGTCGGTGAAAAGAAAGACGACGAAACGCTGGCGAAGAAGATGGCCGCGCTGTGCGACGTCTACGTCAACGACGCGTTCGGCACCGCGCACCGCGCGGAAGCCACCACGCACGGCATCGCGCGCTTTGCACCCATCGCGTGCGCCGGCCCCTTGCTGGAAGCCGAACTCGACGCGCTGGGGCGTGCGCTGCACGAACCCAAGCGCCCGTTGGTCGCCATCGTGGGCGGCTCGAAAGTGTCGACCAAGTTGTCCATCCTGCAATCGCTGGCCGACAAGGTCGACCAGCTGGTGGTGGGCGGCGGCATCGCCAACACCTTCCTGCTGGCCGCTGGCCTGCCCATCGGCAAGTCGTTGGCGGAACCTGACCAGGTTGAGCAGGCGCGCGCCGTGATCGACATCATGAAGCAGCGCGGCGCGGCCGTGCCGATTCCGGTCGACGTGGTGTGCGCCAAGGCATTCGGCGCGGACGCCGAAGCCACCGTCAAGGCCGCGACCGACGTGGCCGACGACGACATGATCCTGGACATCGGCCCGCAGACCGCGGCGCAGTTGGCCGAGATCCTGAAGAAGGCCGGCACCATCGTGTGGAACGGCCCCGTGGGCGTGTTCGAATTCGACCAGTTCGCCAACGGCACCGAAGTGGTGGCGCGCGCCATCGCGGAATCGGACGGCTTTTCGATCGCTGGCGGCGGCGACACGCTGGCCGCCATCGCCAAGTACGGCATTGGCGAACAGGTCGGCTACATCTCGACCGGTGGCGGTGCCTTCCTGGAGTTCCTGGAAGGCAAGACCCTGCCGGCCGTGGCCGTGCTGGAAGCGCGCGCAGAGTAGATAGCCCCCACGCCGCGCTCGCTTCGCGCGCAAGCCGCCCCCCAGGGGGCGGCTATTTTTTTGATGCGTGTGCGCCGCGCGTCATTCGAGGCAGGGGCGTCAGTCGGTGCTGTGGATACCGGACACGCGACTGCCTCCGCCTGAACCTTATTCCATCTTCGCGCCTGAGATCTTCACGATCTGTGCATAGCGCTGGATCTCCGCCTGGATGAAAGCGCCGAATTCGGCTGGCGTCTGGCCTGTCGGCACCAGTGCGCCCATGCCTTCCATCCGCTTCTTCACTTCCGGGTCCGCGACCACCGCGTTGACTTCCTTGTTCAAGCGCTGCACCACGTCCACCGGGGTGCCGGCGGGGGCGACGATGCCGTACCACGCCGACGCGTACATCTTGGGCACGCCTGCCTCGTCGAAGGTGGGGACGTTCGGCAGCGCGGGCAGCCGCTGGCGCGCGGCCACGGCCAATGCGCGCAGGGTCCCGGCCTGGACCTGGGCCAGCGACCCCGTGTCCAGCATCATGTCCACCTGGCCCGCCAACAAATCGGACACCGCCGGGCCGCTGCCCTTGTACGGAATGTGCAGGACGTCCGCGCCCGTCAGGTACTTGAACATCGCGCCCGCCAGGTGCTGCGAAGAACCCACGCCGCCCGAACCATAGTTGAGCTTGCCGGGTTCCGCGCGGGCGGCCGCCACCAGGTCAGCGACTGACTGGAACGGCGACTGCTTGGGGACTTCCAGGATGTTCGGGATTTCGGCCACGAAAGCGATCGGCGCGAAGTCTTTCGCGGCGTCGAACCCCAGCCGCGAATACAGGTGCGGATTGGCGGCATTGGTGGAACTGGTGGCCATCAGCAGCGTGTAGCCGTCGGCTTTTTCGCGTACGAAAGCGGCCGTGCCGATGTTGCCGCCCGCGCCGGCCTTGTTGTCCACGATCACCGTCTGGCCCAGGCGCTCGCTCAGGCGCTGCGCCAGCAGCCGGCCCAACGCGTCCGTCGCGCCGCCGGGCGGCCATGGCACGACCAGCTTGATGGGGCGTTCGGGATAGGCTTGCGCATGAGCGGCAGGCGCGATGCCTGCGGCAAGCGCGGCCAGGACGAGCGCGCGGCTGGCGCGCCGCAGGAAGGCGAAGGACATGGCGTCTCCAGAATTGCCGGCCCTTTTGTGTCCGGGTCGCAGGGAGCGTCGCGGCGGGCCGTGTCGGTGTAAAGGTACGGCGCAAGGCCGCTTTTCTTATGCCGGGGACTGTACGCAATCCGCCAGCCCCACAAAAGGGATAAATAATCACCAATCTTCATTCCTAAAAGGAATGAAATGCCGCAAGTGTTTGATCCCCGATGACTTCGGAAGCCCGGCCTTGGTGTAGGCTTGGCGGACCTTCCGTGCCGTGCGGAAGTCCTTTGATCAGGTCGGCTTGCAGCACCATGAATCTACGCTTTTTCCCTGGCCTGAATAATTTTCGCGGCATCACGCGGGACTCGGCGCGGCGCGACGTCATGGCGGGACTGAGCGTGGCGGCGGTGGCCTTGCCGGTGGGCCTGGCGTACGCGGCGATGATGGGCGTGCCACCGGTCGCCGGGTTGTGGGCAGCCATTGCCGGCATGCTGGGCTACGCGCTGTTCGGCTCGTCGCGCACGCTGATCGTCGGGCCGGATACCGCCACGTGCACGCTGATCGCCGCCACCTTGACGGGCATGGCATTGCATTCGCCCGAAGACCGGCTGGTGGCCGCGACGGGCATCGCGCTGACCGTGGGCGTGGGGTGCCTGATCGCCCGCGTGTTGCGGCTGGGCGTGTTGGCCAACCTGTTGTCCCGGCCCGTGCTGATCGGCTACATGGCGGGCGTGGCGATCACGCTGGCGCTGTCGCAACTAAGCGGGCTGACGGGCGTCGGCCTGCGCAACAGCGGCCTGATCCATCCCTTCCTGGAACTGGGGCGCCGCCTGCAAGAGATCCAGATCCCGACCCTGTGCCTGGGGCTGGCGTCCTGCCTGCTGCTGGTGGCCGTGAAGCGCTGGCGGCCAACCTGGCCCGGCCCGATCCTGCTTGTGGTCGGCGGTTGCCTGCTGTCGTGGATCTTTGATTTCCCCAGCCTGGGCATCGCGGTGGTGGGCGAAGTGCCCGCCGGCTTGCCGGGGCTTAGCCTGCCCGTGCGGCTGGAGGGCGTGGACAGCATCCTGCTGGGAGCGGCCGGCGTGCTGGTGGTCAGTTTTTCCAGCGGTATCGTCACCGCGCGCAGCTTTGCCGCTCGCACGGGCGAACACGTCGACCCCAATCGCGAGCTGGTGGGGTTTGGCGCGGCCAATGTGGCGGCGGGCCTGTTCCAGGGGTTCGTCGTGACAGGCGCGGACTCGCGGACCGCGGTGGGGCTGGTCGCCGGCGGCTCGTCGCCCCTGGTCAGCGTCAGTGCGGCGCTTGCCCTGGCAATCGTGGTGGGCTTGCTGAGCGCGCCGCTGTACTGGCTGCCGCAGGCGGTGCTGTCGGCCATCCTGCTGTTGGCGGCGGCCAGCCTGTTCGACGTCAAGGCCTTCATGCGGCTGGCCCGCATTTCGCGTGTCGAACTGGCGTTCGGCATCCTGGCTGCGGGCGGCGTGGTGGGCTTCGGAGTGCTGCAGGGGGTGGCCGTGTCGGTGGGCGCGACGTTGCTGTACGCCATGTATGTGTCAGGCAATCCGCGCGATGCGTTGCTGGGCCGGCTGCCGGGCGAGTCGGTGCTGGGCAAGCTGCACCTGAACCCCGACGCGCAGCCGGTGCCGGGCACCGTCGTGTGGCTGTTCGAATCGTCGGTCTGGTTCTTCAACGCCGATGCCTTCCGCCGCCGTGCGCGCGAGGTCATCGAACAGGCGAGGGACGTGC
This sequence comes from Achromobacter maghribensis, assembly GCF_057334215.1. NCBI lineage: Bacteria > Pseudomonadati > Pseudomonadota > Betaproteobacteria > Burkholderiales > Alcaligenaceae > Achromobacter > Achromobacter maghribensis. The sequence goes on from NZ_JBHFII010000054.1 coordinate 59,066, forward strand.
AATGGTTCGTGCTGGACGCTGAAGCGATGACGCAGGCCGATGCCGACGCGGTCGAGGCGCTGTACGAGCTCAAACGCGAACTGGACGCCCGCAATATCACACTGCTGGTTGCAGGCGGCCACGGGCAGTTCCGCATGGCGCTGGAGCGCTCGGGGTTGGTCAAGAAGATCGGTCGCGACAAGATCTTCGGCAGTCCGGAACAGGCAGTAGAGGCCGTGGAGCGTTGGCGCCAGGCGCCGCCGGCCAACCTGGCCTAGCCAGCGGGCGCGGCCGGAAGCTTTGCGCCAGCCCCATCGACGACGTCAATCGATGATGTGATATCCGCCGTCGATATAAAGCGTCTGCCCCGTCATGCGCCGCGCGGCGTCGGTGGCCAGCCAGGCGGTGGCTTCGCCCACATCGTCGATCGACACCAGGCTGCGCGCGGGCGCCTTCGATTGGGCGCGGTCCAGCAGGGCGTCGAATTCGGCGATGCCGGAGGCCGCCCGCGTTTTCAGGGGCCCGGGTGATATCGCGTGCACGCGGATGCCTTGCGGGCCCAGTTCCGCGGCCAGATAGCGCGTGGCGGATTCCAGCGCGGCCTTGACCGGCCCCATCATGTTGTAGTGCTCGACCACCATCTGCGAGCCGTAATAGCTCATGCAGAAGAGGGCGCCGCCATTGGCCATCAGCGGTTCGGCCAGTTTCGCCATGCGGATGAACGACCAGCAGGACACGTCCATCGCCTGCAGAAAGCCCTCGCGCGAGCAGTCCGTCACGCGGCCGTGCAGGTCGCCGCGCGGCGCGAAGGCAATCGAGTGCAAGACGAAGTCCAGCCCGCCCCAGTCGTCCGTGATGCGGCCGAACACGGCTTCGAGTTCGCCGTCGTTCAGCAGGTTCATGGGCATCAGCAGCGACGCGTCCACTTGCCGCGCCAAAGGCTCCACGTGCGCAAGCGCCTTGTCGTTCAGATACGTCACGGCCAGTTCGGCGCCCATGGCGTGGAACGCCTTGGCGCATCCCCAGGCAATGGAGTCCGCGTTGGCGATGCCCGTGACCAGGCCCCGCTTGCCCGCCAAAGGCAGGTGCGCGCTCATCGTTGGCGCACCAGGGCCAGCGTGTGCTGGGCGATGATCAGCTCTTCGTTCGTGCGGATCACATACACGCCGATGCGGCTGTCGTCGCTGGAGATTCGGGGCCCGTGATGGGCGTTGCGTTCCGGGTCCAGCTTGATGCCGAGCCAGCCCCAATGGTCGGCAACCGCCTGGCGGATCTGGGCGGAATTCTCGCCCACGCCGGCGGTGAAGACGATGCCGTCGATACCGTTCATGGCGCAGCCCAGGCCGATCATGCCTTCGGCCACGCGCCAGGCGAAATACTTCAGCGCCAGCTGGGCCGACGGAGCGTCGCTGCCCAGCAGTTCACGCATGTCGTTACTGATGCCGGACAGGCCCTTCATGCCGCAGTCGTGATAGAGCAGGTGCTCGATCTGGTCGTGGTCCATGCCCCGTTCCATCATCCACAGCACGACGCCCGGGTCCAGCCGGCCGGGGCGCGTGCCCATGGGCAGGCCTTCCAGGGCGGTGAAGCCCATGGTGCTGTCCACGCTTTTGCCTTCCGACATGGCGCAGGCGGAAACGCCCGAGCCCAGGTGAGCGGCGATGATCTTGCCCATCGCGAGCTCGGGCAGGGCCTGGCGCAGCCGTTGCGCGATGTACTCGTAAGAGAGGCCGTGGAAACCATAGCGGCGCACGCCTTCCTGGTACAGCGATTCGGGCAGCGCGTAGCGGTCGGCCACGTCGGAATGGCTGCGGTGGAACGCCGTATCGAAGCAGGCGACTTGTGGAATCCAGGGCCGGCGTTCGCGGATGACGCGGATCGGCGCCAGGTTATTGGGCTGGTGCAGCGGCGCCAGCGGGGTGAAGGTGTCCAGCTTGGCCAGGATGGCGTCGTCGATCAGGACGGGTTCGGCCAGATCGGGGCCGCCATGCACCACGCGGTGCCCGACCGCCAGCGGCGCGCCGCCCAGGTGCCCGCTCAGCCAGGTGCCGACGACTTCCTGCCCGTTGGGCACGTCGGGCGCATGGCTTGGCGCGATGTCGCGTTCCACCAGGGTCTGGCCCGCCGCGTCGCGCACGCGCAGTTTGGGATGCGACGTGCCGATGCCTTCCAGCTGGCCGCCCAGGCGCGGAGCAAGTTCCTGGTTGCCGTCGATGTCGTAAAGGTAGAACTTGATGCTGGAACTACCGGCGTTGATGACGAGGATGGTGTCGCTCATGGCTCTGGGATCCTGTCGTGTCGGCGCGCGCGTCACGCCAATGGGCGGGCCGCTTGCTGGCTGAGGTGGTGGGCGTAGATCGCCGCTACCGCGCAGGATGCGAGGCGCGAGCGGGGGCTGTCGGCACGGCTGGTCAGGATGATGGGCACGCGCGCGCCCAGCACGATGCCCGCCGCTTCCGCGTTGGCCAGGAAGGTGAGGTTCTTGGCCAGCATGTTGCCGGCCTCCAGGTCGGGCACGACCAGCACCTGGGCCACGCCGGCCACGGGCGACCGGATGCCCTTGATGCGGGCAGCCTCCGGGCTGATCGCGTTGTCCAGCGCCAGCGGGCCGTCCAGCAGGCCGCCGGCGATCTGGCCGCGGTCGGCCATTTTGCACAGCGCGGCGGCTTCAATGGTGCTTGGGATGTTAGGCGTGACCTGCTCGACGGCGGACAGGATCGCCACGCGCGGTTCGCCCAGCCCCAGGCCGTGATGCAGGTCGATCACGTTGCGGATGATGTCCGCCTTGGTTTCCAGGTCGGGGAAGATATTGATGGCCGCATCGGTGATGAACAGCGGCTCGGCGTAGGTCGGCACTTCCATGATGAACACGTGGCTGATGCGCCGGCCGCTGCGCAGGCCGGTCGTGCGCGCAACCACTTCGTGCATCAATTCATCGGTGTGCAGGCTGCCCTTCATCAGCAGGGTGGCCTCGCCGTTGCGCACGAGCGCCACGGCGGTCTCGGCGGCCGCGTGGCTATGCGGCACGTCCACGATGCGGGCATCGCCCAGGTGCAGGTTGAACTGGGCGGCCGTGTCGCGGATCTTCTTTTCCGGCCCGACCAGGATGGGATGCAGTAGGCCCAGGTCGCGTGCCTCCAGCGCGGCCGACAGCGAGGGCTCGTCGCAAGGGTGGGCGATAGCGCAGCAGGCCGCTTCCAGCGTCTGTGCGCGCGCGATGAGCCTGTCGTAATGCGTCGAGGTGGGCAGCGTCATGCGGACTTGGCCTTGGCGGGTTGACGGGCTGCGGTCTTGCGCGCGCGTTTCGCAGGGGCGGCGGCGGACTTGGCTGCGGGCTTGGCGGCCCGCTTTGCCGTGGCCTTTGTTGCCGGCTTGGCACCCGCCTTGGGCGTGGTGTCCATTGCCGCCTTGGCGACCGCCGACTCCGCCGCCGCAGGGTGCGGCCGGGCCTTCTTGACCGGCACGTGGGCAGCGGCTTCGACCAGTTGCAACGCGGGCGCGGCAGCAGCAGGCGCGGGCGTCGGCAAACGGACCGGCGCCTGCGCCGGGTTGCGCTTCTGCGCGCGGCGTTCGGCTGCCAAGAAGATGCGTTCCATCTCGTCCAGACTTTCGCGGGCGGCGGGGCTCAAGGGTTCGGCCGCTTCCAGCACGCGCTTCATCGTCTCCAGCGCGTCGCGGATCGCCGGCGCTGGCGAGTTTTCCAGCAGATGCGGCATCGCCAGCAGCGCGGCGTCCGAATCCAGCGTCAGGATCAGGGCTTGATCGCGGGTCAGGTCCTTGAATTCCTGCAAGGTCAACGCGTTGTCGGATTCGGCGCGCATTTTGCGTATCAGCGCAAAGCTGCGTTCGTCCAGACCGCCTTCGGCGCCGGACACATACAGCAGCATGCGGATGGCCGCGACGCGCAGGCCGCCTTCCTGCACCATCGAACGCAGTTCGGCGGCGCGGTCTTCCATGAAGCGGCGGTGTTCGGGCGAGACGCCCGGGTGCTTGCGCGGCGGGCCGGATTTTGCGCCCAGACCGGCCAGGTCTTGCACCAGCGGCGAACCATAGACGCCCATGAAGGTGCGTTCGTCAGCCGAATCGCGCAGTTCCTGCCAGATGTTCAGGCTGGTCTCGACCCAGTTCGAGAACATTTCCTGCGCCATCAGGAAAGGATTGGAGGCCGGGGCCACCTGGCGCTGTTCGCGCACCTGCTCGGCGATCTTGGCGATGGGCGCGATGGCCGGGTTGCGATCCGAAATCAGTTCATAAGGCAGGCGCAGCGGGTGCAGGCGCTGGCTCCATTCCGCGAATTGCGGCGTGACCACCGCGCGCAGCCAAGGCTGCATGAAGCTGCGGTACATACCGAGGTTGATGTCGGAGATGCGCGCGACGGCGGCGAAGCGGCGGTCGTCCTCTTCCTTGCGGTCGACGATGGCGCGCACGTCGTCCAGCTTGCGCTGTTCAAACGACAGCACGTAGTTGCCGAAAGCAAGGTCGGCGTTGGGCGTGTCCGGCGTCTTGTCGGCGATCTCGGCCTCGTAGATGCCCGGGGGCAGCACGTCGATCATGTCGATGTTCGACGTGAACTCCTGGTGCTCTTTGCGCGCCACGCTGCCCGACACGAAGATGCCCAGGTGGCCGATGCTCTCGTGCACGGCGTAGACGATCGTCTGGCCGTGGGCCAGCACTTCGGCTTCGTTCTGGTAAAGGTCGGGGATCCAGCCCAGCGCCTGCGGCGGGGGCGTGATGTTGTCGCCCTTGGAGCAGAACACCACGATCGGCGACCGGATGTTGCGCAGGTCGATACGGATGCCGTCGGACGTCACCAGACCGGCCGTGGCCAGGCGGTTGCCCACGAACAGGTTATCCACGATGTACTGGATTTCGGGGCCATTCAGGAAAACGTGGCCACCCCACCATTTCTCGAAGCTCAGGTACCGATCCGCTTCGGTGTCCACCTTGGAGTACAGGTTGTACTGCTTGGACCACAGGGTATTGGCGGGATTCAGGTTTTCGAAGTTCTGCACCAGCCAGGCGCCGTCGAACTTGCCGTGGCCCAGATCGCTGGTCATTGCCGTGAGCCAGCTGCCGCCCAGCAGTCCGCCGGAATAGCGCATCGGATTCATGCCGCGCCAGCCTGCCCAATACGACAGGGGGGCGCCAGCCACGATGATGGGGCCGAACAATTCAGGGCGGATGGCCGCGGTCATCATGATCTGCCAGCCCGCCTGGCAATTGGCCACCACGACCGGCTTGCCTTCCGCGTCGGGGTGCAGGGCGATGATCTCTTCCAGGAACCGCGCTTCGGCCATCATCACGTCTTCGACGGTCTGCTCGGGCATGGGCTGGGGCAGGAAGGTCGCGAAGTAGCAGGGATGGCCTGCGCGCACCGCCACCCCGATCTCGCTTTCCGGCTTGAAGCCGCCGATCCCCGGGCCATGGCCCGCGCGCGGGTCCACCACCAGGAAGGGGCGCTTGATCGGATCGGTTTCCACGTCGGCCGGCGGCTTGATGCGCAACAGCCCGTAGTTGACGGGGCGCGGGAGTTCGCGGCCGTCCAGCACCAGCTCGAACTCCATGCTCAGCACGTTGGGCGCGCGCTTGGCCATGTGTTCGTGGTACTGGTTGCCGCGCTGGCGCAGCACGTCTGCGTAGAGCACGCCTCGCTGCCAGGCATCCACGGCATATTCGTAGGCGGCCGTCCAGGGGTTGAAGGACGGGGTGGGGACGCGATCGTTGCCGGATCCGGCCATGGCGATCTCCTGTTAGTTGCTCCCGACGGCGGAAGGCCGCCGGGCCGATCCCGAGTGGAACCGGCCGAGTTGACCTCCCCATTACACCGCATCGAATGCTGCGCCGCAACATGGAAGGGCTTGATGTCGGTCAAATTCGGGACTCCCCGTCCCTTCTTTCGGCTTTATTGCAGATATTGCAGGAAACGTTGCGTGCCGGGCGGCATGCCTGTCATGGCGAGTAGGCCATCGGGCCCGTCATGCACCTTGCATCACGGCCCCGGCTGGTTGTCAGGCCCGCGCGGCGGCGTTGTGTTCCAGCCATTTCTGGACGGAAGGCCGTTGCCATTGGACATCGGCATAGGCGCGCAACGGATCGGGCAGGTCGTCCAGGGCCAGCCGCTTGAGCATGACGGCCAGGTCCAGGTCCGCAATGCACCATTCGTCCAGCACGGACGTCTGATCGACGCCGATGAGGTAGCTGGCCACCTGAATCAGCTTGGCCGAGGCCGCGTGGGCGGCGTCGGACAGGGGTTGGCCGGCGGCGCCGTAGAACACCGTTTCGGTGGGCCGTTCCTGGCGCAGCGCGGCCAGATCGCTGCGCAGCCAGGCCTGCAATTGGCGGGCGCGGGCGCGTTCGCGCGGGGCCTGCGGATACAGCGCGGTGTGTCCGGGCGGGGGGAACACGTCTTCCAGGTATTCGGCAATGACGCTGGATTCGGTCAGGTTGAAGCCGTCGTGCGTCAGCGCGGGCACGCGCGCCGTCAGCGCACGGCACTGGTACGGCTGCATGCGCTGCTCGCCCGCTTCCAGGTCGATCGGGCGAACCTCGAAAGGCAATTTTTTTTCAGTCAGCGCCACATAGGCCGACATGGCGTAAGGGCTGAGAAACAGGGAATCGACATATAGCGTAATCGGGGCGCCCAAAGCTAGTCTCCGGTCAGGCGGGGTCATGGTTGTCGGTGCGGAACCGGCGGAAGGCGCGGCGCCGCATGAATTGCAAAGCGTAACGCAATTGCAATTCCGCGTGTCGCGCCAGCGCGTCAGTCGACGATGAAGAGCTTGGCGCCCGTGGTCGTGGACGAGCGGTGGGGCTCGGCCTGGTCAGCCACCTGATAGCTCATGCCCGGGGTCAGGACGAACTGCCGGCCGTCTTCCAGCTCGGTGTGCAGTTCGCCCTCGAGACAGAACAGGATGTGGCCTTTGCTGCACCAGTGGTCGGCCAGGTAGCCGGCCGTGTATTCCACCATGCGGACCCGCAGGTCGCCGAACTGGCGGGTGCGCCAATAGGCCATGCCGGTGTCGCCGGCGTGTTCGGTGCGTTCCACCTCGGACCAGTCCGTGGTGCCGAATGGGATGTTGCTCATCTTCATCGTGAATCCTGCGGTGAGACCGGCGGCGGGTTCAGAGAGAGCCGCCCGGCAAAAGTCAGATACTACGCCAGTCAGGCTACCAGTTTCTTTTGCCAGAACATCGCGCGGCCGGCGGTGTCGTCCAGCGCGTAGCCTTCAAAGCCCGATTTGCGATACAGCCCCTGGGCCACGGCGTTGCCTTCCAGCACTTCCAGCGTGATCTTGCAGCAGCCCATCTGGCGAGCCCGCTCTTCCAGCGCGTGCAGCAACTGCTTTCCGACCCCCTGGCCCTGGAAACGGGGCGACACGCCAAGGTCATGCAAGTTGATCAGCGGCCGGCAGGCAAAGGTGGAGAACCCTTCCAGGTAGATCGCCACGCCGGCGGGTTGCCCGTCGACGCGGGCCAGCAGGGCATGGGCGGTGGGGCGGCGCGCCAGTTCAGCGATCAGGTTCTGCTGCGCGTAGGCTGGCAGGGGCGAATTGCCGCCCATGGGGCCGCTGGCGTATTCGTTCAGCATGGCCAGCGTCTGGCGGCCGTGTTCCGGGTTGGAGAAGTCGACGTCAATGATTTCCAGCACGATCGGTTTCCTGTGGATGGGTCTCGGCCGGCGCGGCGTCCGGCCACGCCGCCGGATGGGGCAACCGATCATTATGCACGCTTGCCGGCGCCTGATTTTGCGCATTGAAAAATCGGTCCGCAACCCCTATCTTCTTGATATTCAAGGCCGGATGCGGCACCGCCCGACACGGCCAAAACCTTTAAGGTGAGCTGGAATATGGAGTTCAAGGACTACTACAGCACGCTTGGCGTGGCGCGCGGCGCCTCTGAAGACGAGATCCGGCGCGCTTACCGCAAACTTGCCCGCAAATACCATCCCGACGTCAGCAAGGAAAGTGACGCCGAGGCCCGCATGCGCGACGTCAACGAGGCCTATGACGTGCTGCGCGACCAGGAAAAACGCCAGGCCTATGACAACCTTGCGGCGGGCGTGTCGTCCGACGGAGGCTTCCAGCCGCCACCCGGATGGGACGAGGGCTTCGAATTCCACCGCGGCGCGGCCCCTGGCGACGAAGCGCAGTTCAGCGAGTTCTTTTCGTCGCTGTTTGGCAGCCGGGGCCAGCGTAGCGGCGCGCGCCAGCAGGATTTCCGCGCGCGCGGCGACGACCACCACGCCGCCATCGAGGTGGACCTGGAAGACGCGCTCAAGGGCGCGACGCGCGACATCAGCCTGAGGTCCATGGAGATGGACGGCCAGGGCCATCCCCACATGAAGACCCGCACGCTCAGCGTGCGTATTCCGGCGGGCGTGCGTGAAGGCCAATTCATCCGTCTGGCGGGGCAGGGCATGCCCGGCTACGGCGGGGGCGAAAACGGCGATCTGTACCTGGAAGTGCGCTTCAAGCCGCACCCGCGCTACCGGGCGGAAGGCCGCGATCTCTACATGACGCTGCCGGTCGCCCCCTGGGAGGCCGCGCTGGGGGCGCAGGTGGATGCGCCCACCCCCGGCGGCACGGTCGAGGTATCGATTCCATCGGGCTCCGGCAACGGGCGCAAGCTACGGCTGCGCGGCCGGGGCATCCCTGGCGATCCCCCGGGGGATCTTTACCTGGTGCTGGACCTGGTGCTGCCGCCGGCCGATAGCGAGGCCGCGCGCGCCGCCTACCGCAAGCTGCAGCAAGACGTGCCTTTCAACCCGCGGCGCCACTTGGGGGTCTGACCATGAAGAAGCTTGTCATCACCAGCGCCACCGTCGTGGGCAAAGCGCAGCCGCTTAGCGCGAACGACCTGGCCCGCGCCTGCGGGGCGGAAGTGGAGTGGGTCGCCCAACTGGTCGAAGTCGGCATCGTCAACGCCCGCGGCGGACAGCCCGACGACTGGTGCTTCTACAGCGCTGATCTGCAGCGCGCGCTGCACGCACGGCGGCTGGAGCACGATTTCGGCGCCAGCCTGGACGCCGCGGCGCTGATCCTGGACCTGAGCCAGGAGGTGCGGCGCCTGAAAGCGCACCTGCGGACGCTGGGCGTGCCGGAGCCTTGAAAGCGAAAAGCACCTTGGAGACGTCTTCCACCCCTGTGCACGCCCCGGCGGGCAGTGCGCGCATCGATGGCCTGAAGTCCTGCCTGCCGGTCATGATCGGCTACTTCCCGGTGGCGGTGACGTTCGGGATCGCGGGCATCGCGGCCGGCTTGACGCCGCTGCAGGTCATCCTGATCTCCGTATTCGTCTATGCCGGCGCCAGCCAGTTCCTGCTGCTGGCGTCGATCAAGGCCGGCACGCCATGGCTGTGGGTGGTGGCGCTGTGTTCGCTATTGAACGCCCGCCACCTGCTGTACGGACCCTTGCTGTCCCGCTTCCTGCCGACGGCTCTGCGTGACCGCTTGAAGGTCGCCTTTCTGTTGACCGATGAGGTCTTCGCCACTGCCTTCAACCGTCTGCAAACGGTGCCGCCCGGACACCGCCAGGGCTGGATGATCGCTTTGGGGCTAGGCGCGTGGCTGACCTGGATCGCCGGAACCGCCGTGGGCGTCTATGCCGGCGACGGGCTGGAGCGCCATTACCCGATGCTGTCCCAGGTGATGCGGTTTGCGTTGCCGGCGCTGTTCATGGCGCTGGTATGCCAGAGCGCCAAGCGCGGCATGGGCCTGCCGGTCATCGCCGCGGTGGCGGGGGCAGGCGTGGCGGCCGCGATGGGGCATGTCACCCTGGCCATCCTGATCGGCGCCCTCATCGGCTGCGCCGCGTATCGCCTGAAGAGGTCCGCATGAACGCCGAAGGCCTGGGTTTCTGGGGCGCGGTGATTGCGATGGCCGTGATCACCTATCTGACGCGCGCGCTGCCCTTCATGCTGTCCGAACGCAGCCGTCTGTTGCGGCGGCTGTCGCGCGAGGGCTCGGCGCTGGCGGCGCTGGGCCCCAGCTTGCTGGCGGGTATCGCGGCCGCGGTCATCGTGCCGGACGTGCTGGACGCCGGCGCCCAGGCCGCCCGCATCGCCCCCTATGTGGGCGGGCTGGTCGTCACGGGCGTCGCCGCGCGGATGGTCAGCAATACCGGCGTGGCCGTGCTGCTGGGGATGGCAGGATACGGCGTGTTGCTGGCCTTGGCGGGTTGAGCCGCCGCAGGCAAAATAATCGGACTCCAAGGAGGCCGACCATGCTTACGCTCTATCATGCGCCGCGCTCGCGGTCGTTCAGGATCCTGTGGTTGCTTGAGGAACTGGGCGTGCCGTACGACACCGAAATGGTGTCCATCCGCGGCAACGACAGCGCGGGCCACATGCCCGCGGACTACATCGATATCCATCCGCACCGCAAGGTGCCGGCGCTGGTGCACGACGGGGTGCCGGTGTTTGAGACCCCGGCCATCGCCCTGTATCTCACGGACTTGTTTCCCGACAAGGGACTGGGCCCCCGGGTAGG
>NZ_JBHFII010000054.1:69550-80525 GCF_057334215.1 Achromobacter maghribensis
CCGACCGCGGGCCCTATCTGACGTGGCTGTCCTATTCCACGGGCGTGTTCGAACCCGCCATGGTCGAACGTGCGTTCAAGCGCCCGCACCAGGACGGCGCCCCCGGCTGGGGATCGGCCGATGAGGTCGAGCAGGTGCTGACCCGGGTACTGCAGGCACGGCCCTTTTTCCTGGGCAGCCGTTTTTCGGCGGTGGACATCGTGCTGGGCGGAACGCTGCAGTACATGATGCAGGTGAAGGTGGTGCCGGAGTCGCCGGTGTTCAGCGCCTATGTCGAGCGGCTGGGCAACCGCCCGGCGATGCACCGGGCATTGCAACGGGACGGAGACATCGAAGAGGGCTGATGCCCCTGATGCCTCCACGGCGCCTAGCCCTGGATGCGTTCGCTCAGGCTCGCCTGCCATTGGGCCGGGCGGCCCAGATAGCGGCTGGGCTCCAGCAGCGTATGCACGCCGTTGTGCTCCAGCGCCAGCGTCGGAAAGCCCGTGCCCCCGACCTGGGCCAGCAACTGGCGGCTGGCGGCGATGTGCGCGGCCGTATCGGCGCCCGTGGCGGCGGCGTAGGCGGCGTCGAAGCCGTCGCCGTCCAGGCCGATCTCTCGGGCCAGCGTCTTCAGCACGTCCGGGTCGGCGATACGAAGGCCCTGCACATAGTGCGCGTGCTGCAGGCGTTTAAGCAGGTCCAGCCCCCGGCCGGCCAAAGCGTCGGCCGCCACGATGGCGGTGGTGGGCGGTTCGGAATCGAACACCGCGCCTGCGTCGCGGAGCAGGCCGTCGAAATAGTCCTTGCCGAAGACCTGGCCGGTCATGCCTGCGATCCGTTCGTCGTGCGGCATGACGTAGCGGCGCAGCGCGTCGGTGACGGGCTGGCGGTTGCTGCCGGTCATCATGCCGCCGCCATGGGCGACCACCGTCAGGCCGGCGACGGCGCGGGCCGCGTCCACCAGCGGCGCGGCGCCATAGCACCAGCCGCAAAGCGGGTCGAAAATGTAATGCAGGGTAGGGGTTTGAATAGCCATGGCGTCATCGTAGACGCGGGCCGCGGCGGGAAACAGCCTGGCGCGGTAGCCAGAGTGTTGCGCGGGCCGGGCAGATTGCCTGCACGGCCCGCAAGGCGGATCCGGATCAGCCGGTGATCTGCACGCCGATCCAGAACAGGCCGGCCGCCAGCGCCATCGAGGCGGGCAGGGTCAGCACCCAGGCCAGCAAAATGTTGCGCACCGTGTTGCCCTGCAAGCCGGTCTTGTTGGCGATCATCGTGCCGGCCACGCCGGAGGACAACACGTGGGTGGTGGATACCGGCAGGCTGAACACGTTGGCCAGGCCAATGGCGGCCACCGCCGTCACCTGCGCCGACATGCCCTGGGCATACGTCATGCCCTGTTTGCCGATCTTTTCGCCCACGGTCAGCACCACGCGGCGCCAGCCCACCATGGTGCCCGCGCCCAGCGCCAGCGCCACGGCCACAATGACCCAGAACGGCGCATATTCGGTGGTGGCGGTCAGGTCTGCGCGCAGGCGTTGCAAGTCGGCGCGTTCGCGCGCGGGCAGCCCTTCGATACGCGAGACCTTCTTGGCCGTATCGTCCAGGCACAACAGGTAGCGGCGCACGTTGATGCGCTTGTCGGCGGGCAGGTCGGCGTAGTTGTTGACGCCGGCCAGGTCGGCTTGCAGCGCCGCGATGGTCGGCATGGTCAGTTCCGGGTCGCAGCGGAAATTGCGCGGCAGTTCGGTGGTCGCGTCCGTGTGCTTGAGGGCCAGGAAATCGCTCAGCATGGCTTCGTTGCGCTGGTAGAACACGCTCAGGTGGTTCGCAGCGTCGCGGGTGCGTTCGATCTGGTAGGTGGTGCTGGTCGTGTCCAGCACGAAATTGGCGGGCACGATGCCGATCAGCACCAGCATGATCAGGCCGATGCCTTTTTGCCCGTCATTGGAGCCGTGCACGAAGCTCACGCCCATGGCCGACAGCACCAGCACCAGGCGGTTCCAGAACGGCGGATGCTTCTTGTTGTCGATCGCGCGGCGCTGGTCCGGCGTCTTGTGCATCTTGGACAGCGGCAGCCAGCGTTTGAGCAGCAGCAGCAAGCCGCCCGCCACCAGGAATCCCGCCACGGGCGAGGCCACGAGCGACAGGCCGATATCGATGGCCTTGCCCCAGTTGACGCCATCGGCCAGGGGCAGGTCGGTGATCAGCGCATTGGCCAGGCCGACGCCCAGGATCGAGCCGATCAGGGTGTGCGAGCTGGAAGCGGGGATGCCGAAGTACCAGGTGCCCAGGTTCCATGCAATGGCGGCCGCCAGCATGGCGAACACCATGGCCAGCCCGCGGCCGGTGTCCACGTTGATCAGCAGTTCCACCGGCAGCAGGTGGACGATCGCGTAGGCCACGCCCACGCCGCCCAGCAGCACCCCGAGGAAGTTGAAGATGCCCGACAGCACCACCGCCAGATGCGGCGGCATGGCTTTGGTGTAGATGACTGTCGCCACGGCGTTGGCCGTGTCGTGAAAGCCGTTGATGAATTCGAAGGCCAGGACGAATGTCAGGGCCAGCACAAGACTGAGGCCAACCCAGAGATCTAGGCCGTGGAATAGGTCGAACATGGAGGCGGGGGCGAGGTTCCGGCGAGAGGAGCCGATTATTGCAGATTTGTGACCTGACCCTGGTTGCGTCGAAAAACCACTGCCGCCTTTTCCGTAACGCCGGGGGCCTCAGAATTTCGAGTACTGGAACTCGATTTCCATCGGTTTGCCCAGATTGGCCGCCGTATCGGCCTGGATCAGCATCACCGCCACGACGCCCAGGTACAGCAGGCAGAGCCAAAGGGTTCTTTTCATTTCGGGATGCCTCTCAGGGTCTGAAGACTTCGGCAATTTTCTGGTTGACGCGCAGCCACCCGAGTTCCCCCAGGTGCTGCACATCGCGCAGCATGCCGACTTCGAAGGGCGCGCCGTACATGTCCATGCAGGTCATGGCGTAGCGCTGGCACAGGCGGGCGACGTCCTGCTGGATGGGCTCGAAGCGGGCCAGGTCCTTGAATACCATCGGATGCAGGGGTTGCATCACGAACAGCGCGTTCACCCCGCGTTGGTGCAGCAAGGCCATCAGGGCGGTCAGTTCCCGCAGTTCATCGCGGCCGGTCAGCGGCTGTGGCTGGTAGGCGGTTTTGCCGCCTTCGGGAATCGTGCGCAGGTACTTATTGAAGAATTCGTCCCGCACCGCATAGCGGTTGCCGCCCATCTGGCTCTGCTCGGCGTCCTGGGCCTGACTGGCCAGCGCGTCCCAGTCCACCACGCGCGCGGCGGCGGCCGGACCTTCGCGTTCCCGTTCGGGAGCCGGCGCGGCATAGGCGGGGGCCCACAGGTCGACCAGGCGCTGGCGGAACACGTAGGCCTGTTCGGCCGCCATGGACCAGGCCACGCCGGCATCGCCCTTGTCGCGCAGCCAGTGCACCAGCTCTGCCCGGCCCTCGGGTTGCTTCAGCAGGCGGGGCAGCAGCGGGTTGGCGTGTTCCTTGAATTCATCCACGCCCAATCCGCCGTCACCGTCGAACCATCCCGGCGACAGCATTACCACCACCCGCGAGGCGGGCGACAGGTCGTCGGCCAGCGCCGCCAGCACCAATTGCATTCCCAACGACTGGAATCCCGAATGGCCGTAGGCCAGCACCGGCATCTGCAACTCGTCGGCCAGATAGCGGTAGGGCACGAAACGCAGGTCGTTGCTGGTGAGCTCGGAAGATCCCAGGATCACCAGGCGGTCGCCCGTGCGCAGCGCCTGGCTCATCGTCGACAGGTTGCGCGTCTGTTCCTGCAGGGTGTTGCCCAGGTTCGGGATGTAGAGGCCGGGGGGCGCCATGGGCGCGGGCCCGGTCTTCAGCGCCAGCGAGTGCCAGGCCCACGCGCCGCAAGCGGCGGCGGCGGACAAGGCCAGCGCCGCGGCCAGCGCGTGCTGCCGTAGAGTGCGTGTGAACATGGATGGGGCGGACGGGCGTCGCGGCGGAATACCGAAATTGATTTTGTTAGCGGATGTTATCCAGCGCGTATGACGGGAACAAGCGCGGGAAACCGGGGCCAGGGCCGATTCGCTTTTTTGCCACAGCGCACGGCGGCGCTGGCGCGGCGGCTGGCGCGCTTCCTCCTGGGAAAGAATGCGATAGCATCGACATCGCGCGGTTCTTCTGGATTTCCATGATTGACCGCGCCGGGCGCCGCCTTTCGGCGCCGATTCCGCTTTTTTCCATTTTCCACGACGCTGCCGCCCATGACCGCCACGACCCGAATCGCCCGCCGCCATCCCGACGATCTGATCATCGGCCTGGTGTCCGTTTCCGACCGCGCCTCTTCCGGCACGTACCAGGACCAGGGCCTGCCCGCGCTGCGGGAATGGCTGGGATCCGCGCTGGCTTCGCCCTGGCAGGCGGTGGACCGGCTGATTCCGGACGAAACCGCCCGCATTTCCGAAACGCTGATCGAGCTGGTGGACATCTGCGGATGCGATCTGGTGCTGACCACTGGCGGCACCGGCCCCGCCCGGCGCGATGTCACCCCCGAGGCCACGCTGGCCGTCGCCACCAAGGAAATGCCTGGCTTCGGTGAACAGATGCGCCAGATCAGCCTGCGCTTCGTTCCCACCGCGATCCTGTCGCGCCAGGTCGCCGTCATCCGCGAAACCCCGTCCCACGCGGCCTTGATCGTGAACCTTCCCGGCCAGCCGAAGTCCATACGCGAGACGCTGGAAGGTTTGAGGGGCGAAGACGGCGCCGTGCTGGTGCCGGGCATCTTCGCCGCCATTCCTTATTGCATCGACCTGATCGGCGGCCCGTACGCGCAAACGCGGGTGGACGTCATCGACGCGTTCCGCCCCAAGTCGGCGCGCCGTGCGGTGCCGTCCTGAGCCTCGGCCGCGCCATGGCGCGGCTGATCGCTGCGTTATAGTTTCTGCCGCCCCTTTCCACCCCTCCTGCTTGAGAGTCTTACCGTCATGAAGGTTCGTTTTGCCCTGTCCCTTACCGTCCTGGCCGCGTTGACGGCCTGCGCCAATGTCAAAGACGTGCGTCAGCGCGATCCGGTCTTCTATGGCGCCACCCAGCGCACGGCAGAGGACTACACCCGGTGCGTGGCGGACGCCTGGAAGAACCAGGGCGTCAACTTCAAGCAAAACACCGTGCGCAACGGCTTTGAGCTGGTGCAGGAAGACAGCCTGGGCGTTGAAGCCGTGCTGACCACCACGACCTGGAAGGGCAAGACCGAAACCCGCCTGTCGACGCGCATCGCCCGCCGCGACCAGAGCATCATCGAACCCGCGAACCTGTGCCTGTAAGCGCCATGTTCAATCGCCGCGAGGTACTGCGCGCGGGGCTGGCCGCCGCCGCCATCGGTTTCGGGCTGCCGGCGCGCGCGCAAGCGCAGCAGGGGTTCATTTCGCGCAAACTCAACGCGCCGGTGCCCGGCGGCGTGGCCGTGTTGGCGCTGGGCGATGCCGACCGTGCCCCCGAGGTGAGCTTCCTGGACCGGCGTGTACTGGTCGTGCGCGAAGAGGGCAAGCAGTGGATCGCCGTGGTCGGCATTCCGCTCAGCGTGAAGCCCGGCGAGCAGCAGGTGGTGGTCAGCGATGCGCGCGGCCAGCGCAAAGTGCCATTCAATGTGGGCGCCAAGGAATACGTCGCGCAGCACATCACCCTGAAGAATCCGCGGCAGGTGGATCCCAATCCGGACGACATGAAACGCATCGAGCGCGAGATGGCCGAGCAAAGCGCGGCCAACCGGACGTATCGCGCCGGGGTCACGCCCAGCAACCTGCTGCTAGACCGCCCGGTGAACGGCGGTCGCCTGTCCAGCCCGTTCGGCCTGCGGCGCTTTTTCAATGGCAAGGAACGCAACCCGCATTCGGGGCTGGACTTCGCCGTGCCCGCCGGAACGCCGATCAAGTCGCCCGCCGCAGGCGTGGTCGTGCTGGTGGGGGATTATTTCTTCAACGGCAAGACGGTCTTCGTCGATCACGGGCAGGGCTTTGTCAGCATGTTCTGCCACATGTCGGCCATCGATGTGAAGGTCGGCGACGAGGTGCCGCGCGGGGGCTTGGTGGGGAAAGTTGGGGCGACGGGCCGGGCGACGGGGCCGCATCTGCACTGGAACGTCAGCCTGAATGATGCGCGGGTTGACCCCGCGATCTTCATCGGGGCGTTCAAGCCCTGATTTTTCAGGCCGTGGCGGTCTGCTGCGCGATCTTGTTCAGGACGAACTGGTGCATGCGCTCGGCATATTCCATCTGCTGGCGCACATGGCGTTGCTGGGCTTCCTGCTCGTCCAGGCAGTTGTCGTACTTGATCTTGGCTTCGGCGTAGGTCAGGCCGGTGTTGCGCAGGCTGTTGATGAATGCCTCGCGCGACTGGTTAAGCAGGCGCAGGCCTTCCTCCCCTTTCACGAATTTTCTTCGCGCCAGGGAAAGCTGGTCGGCGGCGGCTTGCAACTCTTCTTTAAGTTCCATCTTGCTTCATGCGTATCCCGCCAGACATTGCGCCTGGCAAGCGCGCCATTCTTTCACGAATGGACGTCCCACGCATTACGGCATGTCGCGGTTCGGGCTTAAGCCCGCGCGAACAGGGGCAAGCAGGGAGCCGGCCTGGGGCCGGCCCTGGAGCCCTGGCTTAACGGCGGTACTGCTGGGGACGATGCGGAGCGGGAGCGCGCTCGTCCTTGTGACGGAAGTTGATGCGGCCCTTGGTCAGGTCGTAGGGCGACATTTCCAGGGTGACGCGATCGCCTGCCAGGATGCGGATACGGTGCTTGCGGATGCGGCCGGAGGCATAGGCGCCAACTTCGATGCCGTTGTCCAGTTTGACGCGGTAGCGGCTATCGGGCAGCACTTCGTCAACGATGCCATCCAATTCGATGAGTTCTTCTTTAGCCATTCTCTACTCCTTGATCAATACGCGCAGCCAGGCCGGCGGCATGACGCGCCGCGCGAGGCGGCAAGCGCGTTGGACTCAAATAACCAGGTCCAGCGGTTTGAACGTGAAACGTTCGGGCAAGCGCGGGTAAGAGTCATGGCATCCCTGGTGGATGTCTGAAATGACGAATACTCGCGCAGCGTGGGCAATATGCGCGCAGTGCGCGGCTTGGTCGCGACACCGTGCAAGCGCACAGCGCCGGAAGAAGCGGGGTGGGGCGGTTGTTGCAACGCCGGTCGGCAAAACAATGTTGCGGCGTCGTTCGCGGTCTTGGCGTGCGTGCGTTTCGTGTCGTGCGTGCGTTTCGTGTCTTTCGCAACTATCCGTTCGAGATAAATCTCAACCAAACCGGGGGCAGCCTGGGTATCTTGGGGGTCGCCCGAAGGGATACAGGTTGGCACGCAGAGTGACCGAAGCCCGGTTTTTTGCGGAAAAATCACGGACTTATGTTACTGCAAAGCGCAGCGATTAGCCAGTATTTATCTGCCGCTGCGCCGTGATAGTTGCAACTGAACGACTCTAGGCCCCGGGAATGCGCGTCTTGTAGTCGGCTTCCCAGCGGTGGTGCGCGGACCAGAACGGGCCGGGCTCCCGCCCTTCCAGCCTGGCCGACAGCACGCCCAGGTGGGTGTGCCAGCCGCCCGCCACATCGACCATGTCGCCGCGCGAGTTCAGCTTGCGGTGCGTCAGCACCAGCAGCGTGCCTTCGCCTTCGGGCGACAGTTCGAACATCACTTCGGAAGGTTCGCCCTTGGAGCCGCCCCAGGTAAAGGCCAGCAGCCGGGGCGGCTCGCAGCGGGTGATGACGCCGTGGGTGGTAACCCCGTTTTCGTACGCCTGATAGGGCGCCGGCGTGGGTTCGGCCACGGAGGACAGATCGGCGTGCACGAAACGCAGGGTCACGCCGCCGCCTTCGCGCAATTCCATGTCGCCGGTGGCCAGCCAGCGGCCACGTTTTTCGGATTCGGTCAGGAACGCCCATACGGTTTCCACGCTGGCGGGAAGCTGGCGGGTAAAGCGCAGGGTCGTGGGATCCAGGACGACGCCGTGATCACTCATGTTGCTCTCCTAGGGACGGGGGCGGGGGCGGGGGGGAATGAGCGGTCAGCGCCGAAGTCAGCGCATCCAGCTTGCCCGCCCAGAACTGTTCATAGAAACGCAGCCATTCCATGGCTTCAGCCATGGGTTCCGGATTCAGGCTGCACACATGGGTGCGGCCGTGGACGGTGCGCCGGATCAGACCGGCGCGTTCCAGGGCCTGCACATGTTTGGACGCGCCGGCGAAACTCATGCGCAGGGGCGCGGCCAGCTCTCCGATGGTTCTATCCCCTTGCGTCAGGCTGCGCAGCATGTCGCGGCGCGTGGGGTCGGCCAGCGCGCGAAAGACGGCATCCAGGGCGGGGGCGGGAATAAGTTCAACCATAAGGTTGAATATAGATCGATGCGCTCCAACATTCAACCAACAGGTTGAATTTTTATGTAACGGCCTGGGCCCGCGATTCGTCCACGCCGTGGAATTCGCCCGGGTATTGCGGCAGGCCATCCGTGATGTCGAACCACGGCGCCTTGGCCGCTACGTGGCAATGCGCCGCAGGCCGCACGCCGGGATCGTCGTCCAGGGCCCCCAACGGCAAGCCGTAGGTATCGGGCGTCTGATCGAAGCGGCTAAGCAGCGGCGTGCCGCAGGCCTCGCAAAAGCCCCGGTAGTTGCCCGGCGACGAGGCATACCAGGTCACGTGATTCTCGCCCTTCGTCCACTGGAAGTCCGTGGCCTGGACCGATGCGCGGCTGCGAAAGGCCGCGCCGTGCGACTTGCGGCACATGACGCAATGGCAGTTCAGGGCGTTGGTGAGGGGGCCGTTGATTTCGTATGCAACGCGGCCGCACAGGCAGGAACCTTTGATCATGATGAGCGCCAGGCAAGTGAGGGAATCACTCAAATATACCCGCGCCGCAAGGCCACGCAACCTGCGCGCCGGGCCGTTTATGACGGAGGTCTTTCAGCCGGTTGCTGACCCCTTATTTTCCGCGAAATGAATCGATCCCCACGTCATCGCGCTGTCATGCAGCGAAAACAGAATGCCGCAATGACCACACGAAAGGGGATCAGGCGATGACGTACGCCATCGAAGTGCAGAACTTGAGCAAGACCTTCCATGCCGGCGCCAAGGCGTTGGACGACGTCAGCCTCCAGGTGGCGGACGGCGAAATGGTGGCGTTGCTGGGCGCGTCGGGATCCGGCAAGTCCACGCTGCTGCGCCATCTTGCGGGCTTTGTCGCCGGTGATGCGGGGCAAGGCAGCGTCAAGGTCAATGGCCAGCAGATTCAGCAGAATGGCCGCCTGAGCCGCAATGTGCGTGCGGCGCGCGCCAGCATCGGCTTTGTGTTCCAGCAATTCAATCTGGTCGGCCGCCTGCCGGTCATCACCAATGTCCTGACCGGCATGCTGCCGCGGGTGCCGCTGTGGCGCAGCCTGACCCGCTGCTTCCTGCGGGATGAAGTGCGCCAGGGGTTGGAAGCGCTTGCCCAGGTTGGTATAGACGACTATGCATTTCAGCGCGCTTCCACCCTGTCCGGCGGCCAGCAGCAACGCGCCGCGATCGCGCGCACGCTGGTGCAAAACGCGCGCGTGATCCTGGCCGACGAACCCATTGCGTCGCTGGATCCCGAGTCGTCGCGCCGCGTGATGGACACGCTGGCCCAGATCAACCGCAGCCGCAAAGTGGCCGTGGTGGTGTCGCTGCACCAGGTCGACGTGGCGTTGCGCTATTGCCCCCGCGTGGTCGCGCTGCGTCACGGCAAGGTGGTCTACGACGGCCGCGCGGCCGACCTGACGCCGGAAATGCTGCGTGACCTGTACGGCTCCGAGCTGAGCGAGCTGCTTCCCGAATATTCGTCTCGCGCGCCGGCCATGCCCGGTCTGGCGCCGTTGTCCCAACTGGCGCAAGCGGCCTGAAGCCGCGTCGCCGCGCTTTTGCCCTCTCTGCCCTTACATACCCCGGAGTCACCCATGCTACGCAGAACCTTCGTCACCCTGATCGCCGCCGCCGCGCTGTCCACGCAGGCCTACGCGCAAGACGCCAAGACGTTGAATTTCGGCATCATCTCGACCGAGTCGTCGACCAACCTGAAGTCCGTGTGGCAACCCGTCATCGACGATCTCAGCCGCGCCGTCGGCGTGCCGGTCAAACCCTTCTTCGCGTCGGACTACGCCGGCATCATCGAGGGCATGCGCTTTAACAAGGTGCAGTTGGGCTGGTTCGGCAACAAGTCGGCCATCGAAGCCGTGGACCGCGCCAAGGGCGAAGTGTTCGCCTCGGTCATCGACAAGGACGGCAACCCCGGCTACTGGTCGCTGCTGATCGTCAACAAGGACAGCAACCTGAAGACGCTGGACGACGTGTTGAAGAACGGCGCCAAGCTGAGCTACGGCGCGGGCGACCCCAACTCCACGTCCGGCACCGCCGTGCCCGGTTACTACTTGTGGGCGGCCAACAAGATCGAGCCCAAGACTTTCTTCAAGA
This sequence comes from Achromobacter maghribensis, assembly GCF_057334215.1. Taxonomy (NCBI): domain Bacteria; kingdom Pseudomonadati; phylum Pseudomonadota; class Betaproteobacteria; order Burkholderiales; family Alcaligenaceae; genus Achromobacter; species Achromobacter maghribensis. The sequence continues at coordinate 80,024 of NZ_JBHFII010000054.1, forward strand.
CGGTACGCGCCAGCAACCATGAAACCAATCTGCTGTCGGTCATCAACAAGCAGGTGGACGTGGCGGTCAACAACACCGAAGCGCTGGAGCGCTATCGCCTGAGCACCGGCAAGGACGCCAACGACAGCGTGCGCGTGCTGTGGAAGTCGCCGTTGATCCCGGCTGACCCGCTCGTCATGCGCTCGGACCTGCCCGCGGATCTCAAGGCCCGCGTTCGCGACTTCTTCGTCAACTACGGCAAGGGCAAGGACGCCGAACGTGAATTGGCGAACCTGAAGGCGCTGACCTACCAGGGCTTCCGCCCGTCCGACAACCAGCAGCTGGTGCCGATCCGCCAGATCGAACTGGCCCGCGAAAAGGCCAAGATCGAGGCCGACACCACGCTGGGCCAAGCCGAAAAGCAGAAGCAGCTGACCGAGCTGGACGGCAAGTTGGCCAGCCTGGGCCAGCCCGCCACCGCCAAGCAATAAGCCTTGCCGCAAGTCGCCGGCGGGCAGTGACG
>NZ_JBHFII010000054.1:80563-87405 GCF_057334215.1 Achromobacter maghribensis
ACGCGCCGGCGACTCTCTTTCCGAATGCTCCCAAGCGGACCGTCTTTCTCCATGAACCTCGCTACCCATCCCTCTCGCCTGCCTGCCGCGCCGCGCTCGTCGCTGCCGGTCCTTATTGTCTGGGCCGTCGTGCTGGCGCTGCTTGTCATGTCGTGGCGCGGCGCGGACATGCGGCCGCTGGACCTGCTGCGCGACTCGGGCAATATGGCCCAGTTCGCCGCCGATTTCTTTCCGCCCAATTTCCGCGATTGGCGCATGTACCTGGACGAGATGATCGTGACGGTGCAGATCGCCGTGTGGGGCACCTTTCTTGCCATCGTGGTGGCGGTGCCGCTGGGGTTGCTGTGTTCGTCGAACATGGTGCCGGCGTGGGTCTACCAGCCGATGCGCCGCTTGATGGACGCCTGCCGCGCCATCAATGAGATGGTGTTTGCGATGCTGTTTATCGTGGCCGTGGGCCTGGGCCCCTTCGCGGGGGTGCTGGCCCTGTGGGTGCACACGACCGGCGTGCTGGCCAAACTGTTCTCGGAAGCCGTCGAAGCCATCGACCCGCGTCCCGTCGAAGGCGTGCGGGCCACCGGCGCGAACGCGTTGGAAGAAATCGTCTACGGAGTGATCCCGCAGGTGCTGCCACTGTGGATCTCTTATTCACTGTACCGCTTCGAGTCGAACGTGCGTTCGGCGTCGGTGGTCGGCATCGTGGGCGCCGGCGGTATCGGTACGGTGCTGTGGGAAATCATCCGCAGCTTCCGTTACGCCGAAACCTGCGCGGTGATGATCATTATCGTGGCCTTCGTGATCGTGATCGACATGTTGTCGTCGAGAATCCGGCGGGCGTTGATCTAAGCAAAAAGGGCCCGCCAGGCGCGGGCCCTGTTCCAAGGGGGTGTCAGCCCGCGGCGCGTAGCGCCAGGAACGCCGGCAACGCCAGCAAACCGGCCAGCCGGGCGTGGTCGATATCCGCTTCCGACACCTTCGCGCGCGGCATCAGGAAGTTCACGGTGCCCAGGCATGCGCCGGCGTAGACCACCGGAATGTTGATCACCGATTGCAGGCCCAGGTCGCGGATTGCGTCGTGGTCGTTGAAGAACTCGCGGATCGCGGCTTCGCCTTCGCCCACGAACACCCGTTGCTCAAGCAGGACGTGGCGGCCCCAGGACGTGCCACGCTTGTCCTTGCTGCCGCCCGGGGGATAGGCCTGCGGGTTGGAGCTGTACAGGCGCACGACACGCATGGCGTCGGCGTCGTAGCGGTTGACGGTGCACAAGGCGTGCTCCAGCGCGGCGCGGGCGTAGGCATCGATGGCTTGCAGCGCGGCGGCCGCGTCCGAGGAGGCGTAAGCCTGGGCAACGGCCTGCACGCTGCCCGGCGCGGGATGATGCGCGATAGCGTGTCCGGTCATTCCGCGGTGATCCCCAATTCCTTGATCAGCTTGCCGTACTTGTCGGCGTCGCGCACCAGGATATGGCCGAATTGTTCTGGCGTCGTCTCGGTCAGCAGCACGCCCATGTCGCCCATTTTCTTGATGACGTCGGGGCGCTTCAGGATCAGGTTGATCTCGCGGTTCAGGCGTGCGGTCAGTTCGGGCGGCATGCCCGCCGGGCCGAAGGCGCCGTACCAGACCGACAGCTCGTAGCCGGGCAGGGTTTCGGCGACGGTAGGCACCTCGGGCAAGAGCGGCGAGCGCTGTTCCTCGGTAACGGCCAGCAGTTTCAGCTTGCCCGTCTGCACGTGGGGCAGTGTCTGCGTGCCCGCGCTGAACAGCACCTGGGTGCGGCCGGCCACCGTGTCCAGCACGGCGGGGGCGCCGCCGCGGTAGGGGATGTGCATCATCTTCACACCGGCGGCTTTTTCGAACAGCGCCGCGCTCAGATGGTTGGTCGAGCCTTGGCCCGCCGATGCATAGGCGACGGTGTCTGGGCGCGCTTTCACGTAGGCGATGAACTCCTTCAGGTTCGTCGCGGGCACCGACGGATGGACCACCATCGTGTTCGTCACCAGCGCCAGTTCGGCGATCGGCGTGAAGTCCTTCACGCCATCGAACGGCATGTTGGAATACAGCGCCTGGTTCATGGTGTGGGTGCTCATCGAACCGACCAGCAGGGTGTAGCCGTCAGGCTTGGCGCGGGCCACGAAGGTGGTGCCGATATTGCCGGACGCGCCGGAGCGGTTCTCGACGATGACGGACTGGCCCAGTGATTTCGTCAACCCTTCCGACAGGACGCGTGCCAGGATGTCGGTGGAGCCGCCCGCCGCCCAGGGCACGATCAGCGTGATGGGTTTTTCCGGCCAGGCGGCCTGGGACAGCGCGGGCGCGGTCAGCGCCAGTCCGAACGCGCAGGCGCGCAACAATCGTTTGAATCGCAACGTCATGGTGATTACCCCTTGTGCAAGTGCCGGTCTGGACGCCGGCTGGAATGGAAATGGTTGATCAGGATCATCGGCCGACCGCATAGCCCTGCATGCCGCGCGGGTTGGCGCCGGCGCGCAGCAGCAAGCCGCCACCCGCCGCGGGTTCGCGCGTGCAGGCGCTGATCCGGCCTTCGGACCAGGCGGGTCCTACCTTGACCTCGTGGCCGGCATCGCGCAGCGCCTGGACGGTGGCCTCGGGCAGGCGCGATTCCACCGTCAGGCGGTTCAGCGTCTGCGTGCGTGGCCAGAACGAGCCCGGGAAATGGTCGATGTGCCAGGACGGCGCGTCGATGGCTTCTTGCAGGTTCAGGCCCATCGCGTGGCGCAGGAAGAACGCCACGGTCCATTGGTCCTGTTGGTCGCCGCCCGGCGTGCCGAACGCCATATAGGGTTGCCCGTCGCGCAGCACCAGGCCGGGCGACAAGGTGGTGCAAGGGCGCTTGCCCGGCTGCAACTGGCCCGCCACGCCCTCGTCCAGCCACGTCATCTGCAGCCGGGTCGTCAACGGGAAACCCAGGCCCGGCACCACCGGGCTGGACGACAGCCAGCCGCCCGAAGGCGTGGCGGCCACCATGTTGCCGTGGCGGTCGATCACGTCGATCTGGCAGGTGTCGCCCACGAAGATCTCGCGCGCGGCCCATTCGGACACGGGCGGCAGCGCCGCGAACGTGGGCTCGCCCACGCCGAACCGGATGTCGGAGGCGGCCAGCGTGCGGCCTGCGGTAGCCAGGTCGGGCAGGCGGGGGGCCATGCCGTCGGGGCTGCCGGGTTGCAAAACGGTGGACGCTTGTGTGCCGATGCCCGCGGCTCGCTGCCGCGCATACGCGTCGCTCAGCAGCGCGGCCAGCGGCACTTGCACGAAGTCGGGGTCGCCATACCAGGCGGCACGGTCGGCGAACGCCAGTTTGGCGGCTTCGGCGATGCGATGCACGAATTGCGGCGAGGTCGGGTCCAGGCCATCCAGCCCCAAGTGCCGCAGCATCGCCAACTGCTGCAGATGCACGGGGCCTTGCGACCAGACGCCGCATTTGGCCACGGTGTAGCGGCCGTATTGCGTGGTGGCCGGTTCATCGTAGGTGGCGCGCCAGTCGGCCATGTCCGCTTTGCGCAGCAGCCCGCGGTTGCGTTGCCCGGTGGTGTCGCGCACGGCCTCATGGGTGTAGTAGGCGTCGATCGCATCGGCAACGAAACCGCGGTACCAGCTCTCCAGCGCGGCGTCGATCCGGCCGCGCCGGTCGCCGCTGGCGGCATGCGCGTCGTTCAGGATGCGCGTGTAGGTCGCGGCGATGGCGGGCGTGCGGAACAGGGCGTCGGGCGCCGGTACGCGGCCGTCCGGCATCCAGACATCGCGCGAAGTCGTCCATTCATCGCGGAACAGCGCTTGCACGGCCAGGATGGCCTGCGACACGCGAGGCACCAGCGGAAAGCCGTTGCGCGCATAGTCGATGGCCGGTTGCAGCACGTCGGCCAGTTCCCAGGTTCCGTAGTCGCGCAGCAAGGTCAGCCAGGCGCCGAATGCGCCGGGCACGGTGGCAGGCAGCAGGCCGATGCCGGGCACCAGTTCCACCCCCAGTTCCCGGAAATACGCAGGCGTGGCCAAGGCGGGCGCGGGCCCCTGGCCGCAGAGCGCGCGCATGCGCTGTTCGCTTTCGCTCCAGAGCAGGATGGGCACTTCGCCGCCCGGCCCGTTCAGGTGGGGTTCGACGATCTGCAAGGTGAAGCCGCCTGCGACGGCGGCGTCATAGGCGTTGCCGCCGCGTTCCAGCACGCCCATCGCCACCTGCGTGGCGAGCCAATGCGTGGATGACACAACGCCGAAGGTGCCGCGTATTTCGGGACGGGTAGTGAAGGAATCGCGCATGGTGGCGGAAAGGGCAGCGGGGAAAGTGAACGGAAGTATAGGAGCGTGAAATAACTCGATTCAGCTTTGTTGGCATAATTGAATAACCATTTGGTTATAGAGAAACCCATGAGCTGGGATGCCGCCCGTCTGGCCAACCGCCTGAAGCACCGCCATCTGGCGCTGCTGACCAACATCGCCAAGCATGGCTCCTTGACCCGGGTGGCGGCGGCCACCGGCATCAGCCAGCCCGCCGTCACCAAGGCCCTGGCCGAACTCGAGGACATTTTCGGCGCGCCGCTGTTCCTGCGCAGCGGTCGCGGCCTGCAGGCCACGCCACTGGGCGAGCTGGCCTTGCTGCGCGCGCGCCACATGCAGAGCGATCTGGATCTGTGGGCGCGCGAGGTCGAGGCCCTGCATGCCGGCCGTTCCGCGCACCTGAACGTCGGCGTGGTGCCGTATGTGTCCAGCGCCTTGCTGACGGCGGCCATCAGCCGGCTGCATCAGCGCCACGGGGTGACGCTGACGCTGCATCGGGCCACCACGGACCATCTGGTGCCGATGTTGCGTCGGCACGAGCTGGACTGCATCGTCAGCCGCGCAACGTCGACCGTGGCGCTGGACGACCTGATGCACCGGGTGCTGTACCGGCAGCGTCCGCGCCTGATCGCGCACAGCCGGCTGGCGCAGCGCCTGGCCCGGCGGGCGCCGGACTGGCCAGCCGTGGCCGCCATGGACTGGGTCTTGCCGGCGGCCAATACGCCTACGCGGCAACTGATCATGGAGCACTTCATCCGAGCCGGGCTGCGCCCGCCGTCGCCGGTGCTGGAAGCCTATTCCACCGACGTGATCGAAGGCATGCTGACAATGAACGAGGCGCTGATCTCGGTCGTGCCCGAGGACATCGCGCGCGAACTCTGCCAGCGCGGCAAGCTGGGCATGGTGCCTTGGGATTTCGGCTGGGAGCTGCCGCCGATCAACCTGATCCGCCGCAGGCGCGAGCAGCCGCTGGCGGCGGAAGAGCGCTTTTCGGACATATTGCTGGACCTGTGCGCCGACCCGCCCGCCGCCTGACACGTCCCGCCTGACACCCCCCCGCCAGCACCCATTACCGGGCGAGCTGTTCCCGGGCAATCGTCAGCAGGGCCGCGGCCGCCGATTCGGGCGCGCCGTCATTATTGACCTGCGCAAGGCGGCACGCCTGCGGCACGGCAAAGGCTTGCGTGGCGCGCGATAGCCGTTGCGCGATCTGTTCGGTGCTCTCCCGCCCGCGGCCGGCCAGGCGATGCGCGAGCCGGGCGGGGTCAACGGTGATTTCCACCGCCGTCAACGCGGGATAGCGGGCGTGGGCCGCCGGCAGGTGCGCGCGCGATCCGTTGACGATGACGGCCGCGCCGCAGGCCAGCCAGGTGTCGATTTCGATACCGATGCCGTAGTGCAGCCCGTGGCTGGCCCAACGCAGCGCGAAGCAACCCAGCGCCGCGCGGCGCACGAACTCTTCCGTCGACAGGGGTAGCGCGTCTTCGGTGCCGCCACTGTCGCGGGTGATGTAGCGGTGCGCGACCAGAACGGGTTCATCGTGTTGCAGGTGGGCGCGCAGCAGCCGCAGCAGCGTGTCCTTGCCGCTGCCCGAGGCGCCCATCAGGTAGATCAGCCGCCTGCCATCGGCGGGCGGCGGGGCCGTGGCTGCCTGGATCATGGCGCGGGCGGCCCTTGCAGGTAGTCGGCGCCGATGGCGTCGGTGTGCGTGCCATCGAAGCCATAGTGGCGCGCTGCGATGAAGTCGGCGCCGGGCCGGGGCTGCACGAAGATGCTGATGGCGGGCACCGCCATGGTCTGCCCACGCAACGGGTCGGCGAAAGCCGCGATGCTGCGTTGCGCCTGCTCGAGCGCGTCGCCCATCAGTTTTCCGGTCAGCGTGATGTGGAACGTATAGGTATCGAAGACATAGGGGTAGCCCCAGTGCGCCAGCATGGCCTGCTGTTCGGGTGACAGCGATTGCGGCTGGCGGCGCGCGATTTCTTCCGGGGGGGGCGGGGCGCGCAAGTCGTCCAGCCCGCGCACGGCGGCGTTGGCCAGGGCCTGGATGCGGGCCCGGCCCTGCGTATCGGATTCGGCGATGCGCCACGCCAGAAAACCGCGCAGCATTTCACATTCCAGTTCGACCTCGAAAGGAAAGATGCCGCGCGCCACCGCCTGGGCCGCCGCGTCCACGGCTTGTGGCGTGGCGCCGGCGCGCAGCCGGAAGGGAGGCTTCAAGGTGGCGTGCAAGCCGTAATGGCGGGGCGCCTCCGTCCAGGCACGGCACGGTTCCGGCATGTCGGGCGGGGGCGGTAGCGCCGCGCCGGTGTCGGCGCAGCGGCCCAGCCAGCGGCTGCCGTAGTCACGCCACGGGCCGGTGGGCGCCAGGTATAGGGCATAGCGATAGGCAAGCGGCATGGTCAGGCCGCCATGCGCAGGCTGTTGTCGTGACTGAACACACGCGTCGCGTAGCGCAGCTCGCCGCCGACGATCGCGGCGACCACGCGCGGCAATCCCGCCACGTGGTCGTCCACCACGATGGCGTCGGCGATCAGCCCCGGCGCCAGCG
>NZ_JBHFII010000054.1:87440-88553 GCF_057334215.1 Achromobacter maghribensis
CTTTCAGCCCGGCGGCGCGCGCCGGGTTCAGCGACACCAGGTTCCAGGCTTGCTCAAGGGGCAGCACACCGTCTTGCGCCAACCGCATGACCGCGGCCAGCGGGGCAGGGTAGTAGTAGTCGGACGTCAGAATGTCGCACAGCCCCGCGCGCACCATCTCGGTGGCACTGGGCGCGCCGGTGTGGCTGCCGCCGCGCACGACGTTGGGCGCGCCGAAGACGACCGAGTTGCCCAGGTCGCGGGCGACGCCGGCGGCTTCCCGGGTCAACGGAAACTCCGCCACGCCGCAGCCCAGCTGGTGGTAATAGCGGCGCGTGGCGGCATCGGGATCGTCGTGTGAGGCGACCTTCAAGCCGGCCGCCTGCGCGCACGCCGTGAGCTCCCGCATGGCGTCGGCAACCGAATCGGCAGCGGACATCGCGGCGCGGATGCGCGCCTGGAACGTGTCCAGGTCGCACTCGGCGCGGTTGGCGTATTGCATCAGCTTGCGGTCGTCGCCCAGGCGGCGCGCCATGCTGGGCAGGTGGTCATTCAGGGCCAGGAAACGCACGCGGCCGTCGCGGATCCACTGTTGGGCCAGGTCGACACCGCCCACGTGATGGGTTTCGAATCGCAGATGCACGTAATGCCGCGCGCCCATCATGTGCTGCATGCGCGCTAGCGCGTCGAACATGCGTTCGGCATAGGCCTCGCCGCGCAACCCTCCCTCCCAGGACAAGGTCACGCCGTGAAATTCGGTGGTGATGCCGTTGGCCAGCAATTGGCGGTCTACGTCGAACAGCGCGCTGTCATAGGGAAAGGTGACACTGGGCCGGGGCATGACGGCGCGTTCGAAGGCGTCGCCGTGCAGGTCGACGATGCCGGGCAGCACCAGCAGATCGCCGGCGTCGAACCAGGGCGCGCCGCGGGCGGGCGTGGCGCCGCTGTCGTCGATCAACCCCCCATGAAAGCGCAGGCTGATCGGTTCGACGCCACGCGGCGTCAGGATGCGTTGGCCTGTGACACCGGCCAGGGGCGAGGGGGCATTTGAGTTCATGGCATGACGTTATCGATATTGCATGACAACCAGATGTCTAGATGTGTGTTGTTGCTTTCCGGGTGTTTTGCGGCCGT
>NZ_JBHFII010000054.1:88578-103697 GCF_057334215.1 Achromobacter maghribensis
CCCCCCCGGCGCCGTGTTCTAGCTGTCGTCTGACACCATCAGCTGCACCAGGTCGCCCACGAAGCGGGTGACGCTGTATTGCAGCGGTGCGCCGTCCTGGTCCACGTTCAGCGCTTCCACCTGAAGGATCGGCCGCGTCTTGGGCTGGCCCAGCATGCGCGCGACTTCCGGCGTGGGCAGCGCGGCGGTGATGCGCGACCATTTGCGCGTGTAGTCGTCAATGCCGTAATGCGCATAGACCTTCGACACCGACCGCAAGGCGGTCAGCCGGTCGGCGAATTCCGGAAAGCGCTTTTCGTCGAAGAAGTGCTCGGACGCGCTGATGGGCCGGTTTTCGGCTTTGCCGACGATCTGTACGCGCAACAGCGGCGCGGTGCGCGGCAGCCCCAGGTGCTTGGCGATATCGGCCGCGCGCAGGGTCTGGCTGCCCACGGCTTCCACGTGGCCCAGCACGCCCTGGCTGCGCAGGTTTTCGGAAAAGCGCGTGCGCTTGCCGATGGCGTAATCGATGGCGTGTTCTTGCACGAAGGTGCCGCGCCCTTGTTCGATCCGGACCAGCCCGCTTTGCTCCAATTCGCCCATGGCGCGCCGGATGGTGTGGCGGTTAACCGAGAATTTGGCGGCCAGCTCCGGCTCGGACGGCAGTTGTTCGCCCGCCATATAGAGCTTGTTGCGGATGTCGTCCGCCAGGGACTCGCCGATTTGCCGCCAGACGGCGATGCCGGAACCTCTTTCGACCATAGGGTGTGCTCGTGCTGTCACATCAGCTTCATGAAGAATGGCTGTGATTGTGCCTGATGCGGCGGCGGCCGGATAGGCGGTGCACACTCGCCGCGACTGTCATCAAAAATTCACGCCAGACTGTTGAACTTGGAATTCAGAGCGATCATACTTCATCCAGTCGTCTAGACGTGTAGAGGAAATAATGGATCACTCATTAGCAGGACAGGACGCCGCCAATGCCCAGCGCGCCGCCTGGATGCGCGTCCTGTCGTTGGCCAGTCCGGCCGCGCTGGAAGGGGCGTTCACCGCCTTGGGCAACTTGCCCGCGCACCAGATGCTGCGGCCCGCCCAAACGGGCATGACCATGGTGCGGGCGCGCAGTGGCGGCACCGGGGCGCGCTTCAACCTGGGCGAAATGACCGTGACACGTTGCGCCGTCACGCTGGGCGATGGCGTGGTTGGCGTGGCCTATGTGCAGGGCCGTTCGCTGCGGCACGCCGAACAGGCGGCCGTGGCCGACGCGCTGCTGCAATTGCCGGATTGGCACGACACCGTGCAAGTCCAGTTGATCCAGCCGCTGGCACGCGCGCATGCCGACCGGGCCCAGCGCCAGGCACAGGTGGCGGCGCAGACCAAGGTGGAGTTCTTCACGATGGTGCGAGGCGAAGACTGACATGCAACCACAGACACTGAATGCCCCGGTGGCCAGCCGCGGCTTGCTGCCGGGCTTTACCGACCCGGTCAACGACGGGCAAACGACCTTCCGCGTGGCCTTGCAGGCCCTGGCGCACCCCGGTCGTGTCCACCAGATTGTCGCGGAAAGCGGCGTGCCGGCCGGGCTGTCGCCCGCGATGGCGGCGATGCTGCTGACCCTGGTGGACGTGGATACGCCGCTGTGGCTGCCGCGCGAGGTGGGCGCCGACGTGCTGGCATTCCTGCGTTTCCATTGCGCCTGCCCCATCGTGCCGTCGCCCGCGCTGGCGCGCTTTGCCGCGGTGCCGGCGGGCTTCGAGGCGCCGGCGTTGTCCGTCTGCCATCAGGGCGACCCCGCCTATCCCGATTTGTCCACCACGCTGCTGATGGACGTTGCCTCGCTGACCGAGGGCGCCACCGTCCATTTGTCCGGCCCGGGCATCCAGACGCGCCAGGACTTGTCGGTAGAGGGCTTGCCAGACGGCTTCTGGCGCGAATGGCGGCTGAATCATCAACGGTTTCCGCTGGGCGTCGACGTGTTCCTGACGCATGGCCGCCGGATGTGTGGATTGCCGCGCACGACGCGCGTGGAGAACTGACATGTATGTCGCCGTGAAAGGGGGCGAACGCGCCATCCTGAATTCCTACCGCATGCTGGACGGCTACCGGCGGGGCGACCGCGAGGTGCCCGAGCTGAGCCTGGACCAGATCCGCGAACAGATGCCGCTGGCGGTGTCGCGCGTGATGGCCGAAGGGTCGCTCTACGATCCGCAACTGGCGTCGCTGGCGCTCAAGCAGGCTGCGGGCGATGTGATCGAGGCCGTGTTCCTGTTGCGGGCGTATCGCACCACGCTCTCGCGCTTTGGTTATACGCAGCCCATCGACACGGGCGCCATGCGCTTGCAGCGCCGCATATCGTCCACCTTCAAGGATGTGCCTGGCGGACAGATCCTGGGCCCTACCTACGACTACACGCAGCGCCTGCTGGACTTTTCGCTGGAGGCGCAGCGCGAAGCCGACGCGCTGCCGCCGGGCGAGCAGGCGCTGGACAGCGCCATGCCGCGCGTGACGGACCTGCTGGCGCACGATGACCTGATCGACGCCGAGCCGGTGCCGGAAGGCGACCCCGAGCCCTTCGACCTGACGCGCCAGCCGCTGGACTTCCCGGCATCGCGCGCCGCCCGGTTGCAAAACCTGGCGCGCGCCGATGAAGGCTTCTTGCTGTCCATGGGCTATTCCACGCAGCGCGGCTACGGCAACACGCACCCGTTCGCGGCCGAGATCCGCTACGGCACGCTGGAAGTCGAGATGCATATCGAAGAACTGGGCTTCGCCGTGACGGTCGGCGAAATCGAGATCACCGAATGCCAGATGGTCAGCCAGTTCGCCGGCAACGCGCAAGACGGGCCGAAGTTCACTCGGGGCTACGGGCTGACGTTCGGCTACGGCGAACGCAAGGCCATGTCGATGGCGCTGGTGGACCGCGCGCTGAAGGCGAAGGACTTGGGCGAACGCGCCGATTCCCCGGCCAACGACCACGAGTTTGTGCTGTACCACAGCGACAACGTCGAGGCATCGGGCTTCGTGCAGCACTTGAAGCTGCCGCACTACGTGGACTTTCAGGCCAACCTGGAACTGTTGCGCCGCCTGCGCGCCGACCGCGCCGCGCCCCAGCCGGCCCCCCATGATCTGATGGACGAGGCGGTTTCCCCATGAACGCACAACACGCAACGGTCGAACGCGACGACCACTACAACTTCGCCTACCTGGACGAATCCACCAAGCGCATGCTGCGCCGCGCCTTGCTCAAGGCCGTGGCGATCCCCGGCTATCAGGTGCCGTTCGGCAGCCGCGAAATGCCGCTGCCTTACGGCTGGGGCACGGGGGGCATCCAGGTCACGGCGTCGATCATCGGCAAGGACGATGTGCTGAAAGTCATCGACCAGGGCTCGGACGACACGACCAATGCCATCAGCATCCGCCGCTTCTTCGGCCGGGTCACGGGCGTGGCGACGACGGAATCCACGCCAGACGCGACCATCGTGCAGACGCGCCATCGCATCCCTGAAACGCCGCTGGCCGAAGGGCAGGTGATGGTGTTCCAGGTGCCGATCCCGGAACCGCTGCGTTGGCTGGAACCCAGCGAAACCGAGACGCGCACGATGCACGCGCTGGCCGAGTATGGCGGCATGCACGTCAAGCTGTACGAAGACATCGCGCAGCACGGCCACATCGCCACCACCTACGACTATCCGGTCATCGTGAACGACCGCTACATGATGCGGCCGTCGCCGATTCCCAAATTCGACAACCCCAAACTGGACGGCAATCCCGCGCTGATGTTGTTCGGCGCGGGCCGCGAAAAGCGCGTGTACGCGGTGCCGCCGTACACCCGCGTCAAGAGCCTGGACTTTGACGACCACCCGTTCACGGTGGAAAAGTGGAGCGAGTGCTGCGACCTGTGCGGATCGCGCGACAGCTTTCTGGACGAGATCATCCTGGACGATGCGGGTACGCGCCGCTTTGTGTGCTCGGATACCGAATACTGCAACCACCGCCAGACGCAGCAACGCGACAACGAGGCCGCCGCATGATTCCCCAACCTTTGCTTTCCGTGCGCAACATGACGCGCACCTGGGACGGCGTGCATGGCTGCCGCGACGTCAGCTTCGACCTGTATCCGGGCGAAGTGTTGTGCGTGGTGGGCGAGTCCGGCTCGGGCAAGAGCACGCTGCTGTCGGCCGTGTCGTACCAAACCCAACCCGATGCCGGCAGCGTCTGGTATGACACGCGCGACCAGGGCTTCATCGATCTGGCGGCGCTGCAAGGCGCGCGGCTGCGGCTGTTGTCGCGCACCGATTGGGGGTTCGTGCGGCAAAACGCGCGTGACGGCCTGCGCATGCAAGTGAGCGCGGGCGCCAATATCGCCGAACGGTTGATGGCGGTTGGCGACCGCCACTACGGGGACCTGCGCGAGGTGGCCGGCAACTGGCTGCAGAAGATGGAGATCGACGCGAGCCGGCTGGACGACACGCCGGTGTCTTTTTCCGGCGGCATGCAGCAGCGCCTGCAGATCGCGCGCAACCTGGTGACGCATCCGCGCCTGGTGTTCATGGACGAACCCACGGCGTCGCTGGACGTGTCGGTGCAGGCGCGGCTTCTGGACCTGTTGCGCCAGCTGGTGGCGGACCTGGGACTGGCGGCGATCGTCGTCACGCACGACCTGGCGGTGGCGCGTCTGCTGGCGCACCGCACGCTGGTCATGCGCGGGGGCGTCGTGGTCGAAAGCGGGCTGACCGACCAGATTCTCGACGATCCCCAACACCCCTACACCCAGTTGTTGGTGTCTTCCATTCTGCAGAGCTGAACATGCGCCAAACCACTTCCATGATCGAGGTGCGGGGCCTCGGAAAAAGCTTCACCCTGCACAACCAGGGCGGCATCCGGCTACCGGTGCTGGATGCCGTGGATTTCGACGCTGACGCCGGCGATTGCCTGGTGTTGGCTGGCCCCTCGGGTACCGGAAAAAGCACATTGCTGCGCTGCCTGTACGGCAACTACCTGGCGACCGAGGGCAGCATTCGCGTGCGGGCCCATGGCGAATGGGTGGAACTGGCCGGGGCGCCCGAGCAGCGCATCCTGGCGCTGCGCCGCGACGTGATCGGCTACGTCAGCCAATTCCTGCGGGTGATCCCGCGTGTCTCGGCGCTGGATGTCGTGGCGGAGCCGCTGCGCGCGGCCGGCGTAGAGGTGGAAGACGCCCGCAGCCAGGCGGGCGCCTTGCTGCAGCGCCTGAACGTGCCGCCGCGGCTGTGGGGCCTGGCGCCGGCTACGTTTTCGGGCGGTGAACAGCAGCGGGTGAACATCGCGCGCGGTTTCATCGCGCGCCACCCCATTCTGCTGCTGGACGAGCCCACCGCGTCGCTGGACGCCGACAACCGTCGCGTGGTCATCGAACTGATCCACGAAGCCCTGGCCGCCGGCCGTTGCCTGTTGGGCATCTTCCATGACGAGGAAGTGCGCCACGCCGTCGCCACGAAAACCCTGGCCTTGCGCCCCGCTCAGCCCGTCACCGCGGACCTGGAGTAATCATGCAGAGCGTTTATCTGACCCATGCCCGCGTCGTGATGCCCGATCGCGTCCTGGAAAACAGCGCCGTGCTGATCGACGATGGCCGCATCGTGGCCATCGAACCCGACGGCGCGCGAGCCGACCGCCAGATCGACCTGCAAGGCCAGACCCTGATGCCTGGCCTGATCGACCTGCATTGCGACGCCATCGAAAAGGAAGCCGAGCCGCGCTCGCGGGTGCTGTTTCCGCTGGATTTCGCGGTGGCGCAGGTCGACCGCCGCAACGCCGCGGCGGGCATCACCACCCCCTATCATGCGCTGTCGTTCGCGAACAATGAATGGGGCGTGCGCAACAATAAGACGGCGGCGGAAGTGGTGCGCACCGTGCGTGCCTTCCGCCAGCACAGCCTGGTGGACAACCGCGTGCACTGCCGCTACGAAGTGACCGACGAAACCTCGGTGGACGTGCTGCGCGGCTTGATGGACGAGGGCGCCGTGGACCTGCTTTCAGTGATGGACCATTCGCCCGGCCAAGGGCAGTTCAAGACGCTGGAATCCTATCTGCAATACATGATGGGCAACCACGCGATGAGCCGCGAGCAGGCGGAAGCGGCTGCCCACGCCAAGACGCGGGCCAAGGATGGTGCGGTGACCCGGGTCGAGACGCTGTTGTCGCACGCGCACTCGCTGGGCATCCCCACGGCCAGCCACGATGACGATTCCATCCAGCGCATCGCCACCATGCGCAACCTGGGCGTGGCGATGAGCGAATTCCCGATCACGCTGGACACGGCGCGCGCGGCGGTGTCTTGCGGGCTGCCGACGATCCTGGGCGCGCCCAACGTGCTGCGCGGCCAGAGCCAGAGCGGATCGATGCGCGCCATCGACGCCATCCGGGCGGGCGTGGCCAGTTGCCTGTGTTCGGACTACCAGCCGTCCACGCTGATCGCCGCGGCATTCGCGGTGGCGGCGCAGACCGACCTGACATGGCCGCAGGCCATCGCGCTGGTCACGGTCAACCCCGCGGATGCCTGCGGGCTGTCGGATCGCGGCCGCATCGCGGTGGGCCAGCGCGCCGACCTGGTGGCGGTGGCGCAGGTAGGCGGCATGCCCTTGATCAGTCATACCTGGTCGGCCGGCCGGCTGGTATTCTCGACCCATTATTTGCCAGCGCGCGCGCCGGCGGCAGCGGTGCGCGACGCGCAGCGCGTGGCGGCCTGACGGCCTTTGCGGAGACTCCGATGAATCCGATGGTGATAGCGGTGGCGTTAAGCGCCGTGCACGCGTTCAGCAAACCTGTCGTGCCCCGCATCGTGCTGTTGAAGGGGCTGGGCGTCGAGGGTGACGCCCATCTTGGGGTCACCGTCAAACACCGGTCGCGGGTCAAGGCCGACCCCACGCAGCCCAACCTGCGGCAGGTCCACCTGATCCAGGCGGAACTGCACGACGAGCTGCAACTGGCGGGCTTCAACGTGGCCGAAGGGACGATGGGCGAGAACATCACCACCCGTGGTATCGACTTGCTGGCCCTGCCGCGCGGGGCCCGCCTGCGCATCGGCGCCGACGCGGTCATCGAGGTTACCGGTCTGCGCAACCCCTGCTTGCAACTGGATAATTACCAGAAAGGGCTGACGGCCGCCGTGCTGGGGCGCAACCCGGACGGCAGCCTGCTGCGACGGGCCGGCGTGATGGGGATCGTGCTGGAGGGCGGGGCGGTCGGCGCGGGGGACCTCATCCGGACGGAATTGCCGCCGTTGCCGCATTCGCCGCTGGAACGCGTATAGGCGCAAAAACATCGCATCCGGCCACAGACGGGTCGCCCCGCATCTGGTTAAATGGCGAAAGGGCGTAACGGCCTAAGGCGGAGCCGCGTTCTTGCGGCTGGCCAAGGCGAAGCCGTTTTCCACGGTTCGTCATCCAATTTTCCGGAGCGCGCGATGGCACGATTCAATTTCACCCAAGACCCCGAAGAACCCGATCTGTGGGCGGCCGAGAATGTGCCCGCCGGTAACGGCCGTCCGCCTATCCACGTCATGATCCAGACCGACGGCGAAGAGCCCGACGGCGGCGCGTCCAAGGTGGTCAAGGCCATCATCGACAATCTGGATGATCACATCCTGGCAGCGTCCGAATTCCTGCTGGACAACTATTCGTACGAACACTGCAAGAAACTGGGCATCGAAGACGACCAGCTGCTGAAGGAAGAAACGCCGGAAGCCATGGCCGAAAAGGCCGTGCTGCGCGCGCTGTGGCTGTTCGACGAAGACGGTGACGGCTACGAACTGTGGTTCACGCTGCCCTGGGATCCCGTCCACACCTACGACGTTGAATTCGAAGACGGGACGCCGGTGTCCTGCTCGGTCAACGACTAAGCCTGAACGCCCCTCTGCCCGCTGCGCGAGGGGCTAGCGGACCCGTTCGAATTTCGTCGCCAGGCTCTGGCCCAGCGATTCGTCGTAACGGTAGCGCAATGTGATCGGCTGGCCCTTGCGGATCTGACCCGGGGGCGTGTTTTCAAGCGTGACGTCGATGTCGCGGTCTACGAATTCCGTGCAATCCGTATCGGCGCGCGCCCCGTCGGGGATGTCGGCCGATTTCACCTTCAGCCGGAATGTCGTCTGCGCCAACTCCGTGCCATCGGTACGGTACTGGCGCATTTGCACGGCAGGCGTGGACGCGATGCCGGACAAGTCGCACGAAATGCGGGTCCAGGCGTGTGCGGCAGGCACGACGGCCGTCAAGACGAGGGCCGCCAGGACGCCGCGCAGGGGTAGGGGTGTCATGGCATGCAGGGTGCGCGTGGCGCCAGGGCGCCGCGCCGGAAGTCAGGCAGGGAGCCCTATGTTGCTCCCGCCCGCGCCGGCAGGTCAAGCTGACAGGTGTTAGGAAAAAAAGCCCCCTCGGGGGCTGCAAGCACACGTTAGTGTGCGCGGCGTGGGGGGCTACCTGTTCAGGCGTCCTGGTTGGCGGGTAGGGCCTTGTTCGGGCTGCCTTCGCCTTCCGAAGCGGCTTCGGGCGCTTCGTCCCGGTCGTCTTCCAGCTTGGCGATCACCGCGGTGGCCAGGCTGTTGCCCACCACGTTGGTCGCGGTGCGGCCCATGTCGAAGAACTGGTCGATGCCCATGATCAGCAGCAGGCCCGCCTCGGGCAGGTGGAACATCGGCAGCGTGGCGGCCACGACGACGAGCGATGCGCGGGCCACGCCCGCCATGCCCTTGCTGGTCACCATCAGCACCAGCAGCAGCGTCAGTTGCTGGGCGAAGCTCATTTCGATGTTGTAGGCCTGAGCGATGAACAGCACCGCGAAGGACTGGTACATCATCGAACCGTCCAGGTTGAACGAATAACCCAGCGGCAGCACAAAGCCCGAAATGCGCTTGGACACGCCGAAACGCTCCAGCGCCTCGATGGTCTTGGGATAGGCGGATTCACTGCTGGCGGTGGAGAAGGCCAGCAGCGTGGGCTCTTTGATCAGGCCGCCCAGGCGGCGCGTGGACTTGCCCAGGAACAGATAGCCGACGCCGAACAGGATGGCCCACAACAGCGCCAGGCCCAGGTAGAACTCGCCGATCAGCTTGCCGTAGCTGACCAGCACGCCCAGGCCTTCCGTGGTGATGGCGGCGGCCATCGCGGCGAACACACCCAGCGGCGCGAAGCGCATCACGTAGTCGGTCACGCGGAACATGATCTTGGCCAGCTCGTCGATCATGTTGTAGATCGTGTTGTGGCCCTTGCCGCGGATAAAGGACAGCGCGGCGCCGAAGAACAGCGAGAACACCAGGATCTGCAGGATCTCGTTGTTCGCCATGGCTTCCGCGATGCTCTTGGGAAACACGTGGGCGATGAAAGTCTTGAGCGTGAAATCTCCCGTCTTCAGGCCCGAGGTGACGCCGGCGTCCGGGATCGCCAGATTCATGTGCGCGCCCGGCTGAAAGATATTGACCAGCATCAGGCCCAGCAGCAGCGAAATCGCGGATGCGGCGATGAACCAGATCATGGCGCGCAAGCCGATGCGGCCCACCGCGTTGGCGTCGCTCATGCTGGCCAGCCCCGACACCAGCGTGGCGAACACCAGGGGGGCGATGATCATCTTGATCATGCGCAGGAAGATGTCCGTGATCAGGCTGAAGTACGACGCAATCTGCGCCGCTTCTTTCGCGTCCTGCGCCGTCTTATTGCAGAGGTAACCTACCGCGACGCCCAATACCATCGCAATGCCGATGTAACGCGTCAGCTTCTTTGTATTCATGATCAAAACGGAAACGAGGGAACTGCCGCGCAGCCCCGAAAAAAAGGGCTGGGCCCGCCGGCATAGGGCGGGCACGGCGGTCCGATGACGGATATGCCAGGGTGGGCCGAAGAATTCGGGTTTTCCCTTGGGGCGCGATGTTAACGCCGCGAAGCTGACAGTTAGTTGTCAGGTCGGGGACGGATCAACCATGCCAGAATGGGCCGGCCCGGCCGCCTCAGAAGCGCGAGCCGGGCGCCAAAAAGAACCGGCCCCTACCGGGGCGATAGACAGGAGACAAGGCAATGCCGAAACGCGAATTGTCCGTGCTGGCTTCCGGATACACCTACCTGGAAGGGTTGCGGTGGCACGAGGACCGCCTGTGGGCGTCGGACTTCTACACCGAGCAGGTGATCGCGGTGGACCTCCAGGGCAAGGTGGAGCAGATATGTCGCGTGCCGCAGCAGCCGTCGGGCTTGGGTTGGCTACCCGATGGCCGCTTGCTGATCGCGTCCATGAAAGACCGCAAGGTGCTGCGCCGCGAGCCGGACGGCACGTTGGCGGTGCATGCCGACCTGTCCGCGCTGACGGGCGGCCCGATCAACGACATGGTGGTGGACGCGCAGGGCCGGGCCTACGTGGGTAATTTCGGCTTCGACCTGATGGCAGGGGCTCCGGTGTCCACGACCACCTTGGTGCGCGTGGACACGGACGGCGTGGCCCAGGTGGTGGCCGACGGGCTGTGTTTTCCCAATGGTTCCTTCATCACGCCGGACGGCAAGACGTTGATCGTCAACGAAACCTTCGGCAACCGGATCTCGGAATTCGACATTCAACCCAACGGCGCGCTGGGCTCGCGGCGTGACTGGGCAGACTTCGGCGCGCTGCCCGATAGCGACGACCTGTCGGTGCTGATTGCCGCCTCGGCCATCGGCCCGGACGGCGGCGCGCTGGATGCGGATGGGGCGCTCTGGGTGGCGGACGCCATCGGCAAGCGGATCGTGCGGGTCGAACGCGGCGGCAAGATCGTGGAGCAGATCGATACCGGTGAATTCGGTATTTTCGCCGCGGCGCTGGGCGGGCCGGACGGCCGCACGCTATTCATGGCGGCGGCGCCCGACTTCATCGAGGCCAACCGCCGCGCCAAGCCCGAAGCCCGGATCCTGACGACGCGGGTAGACGTGCCGCACGCCGGCCGGCCCTGACCGGAACGCGACGGCCGGGCGTGGCGCCCGGCTGCCCACGCCTGGCTACTTTGCCGCCAGCCAGGCGTCGGCGTAGGTGTCCACGGCGCCCAGGCCGGTCGTGATGGCGCCATGCACGCGCTTGTCCAGGAAGGTGGAGTAATTGGTGTCGTCGATCCAGGCCAACGGCACGTCTTCCGCCAGGATCTCCTGCACTTCGGTGTACAGACGCTGGCGTTCCTCGTCCGTGGCCGCGGTGGCCGCCTGGTCGAAGAGCTCGTCTACCTTGGGGTTGCGGTACTGCGAGGTATTGGTGAACGCCAGGCCCTTCTTGATGTTGCTGCTGACGTAGGTGCGCGACACGCCGATGGCCGGGTCGCCGTACTGGAATACCCCGTTGTAGGCCATGTCGAAATCCCAGTTGCCCATGCGCGTGGTCCAGCCGCCGACGTCGGTGCTTTCGATATCGATCGCGATACCGACCTTGCCCAGGCTCTGCTTGGTGTATTCGGCGATGCGGCGCTGCATTTCGCCATAGGGATTGGGGATCAGCCCCAGTTTCACGCGTACGCCCTTGGCATCCGGCTTCAAGCCCATTTCGTCGAGCAGGGCGATGGCCTTTTTCGGGTCGTACGGATATTGCTTGATGTTGGAGTCATGGAAGCGCGTGTTGCGGTGGAAGGGCCCGGTGGACACCGTGCCCATGCCGAACATGATGCGCTTGGCGATGAATTCGCGGTCGATGGCGTACATGACGGCTTGCCGGAAGCGCTTGTCATCCATGGGCTTGCGTGCCTCATTCATTTCTATCCAGTGCAGCGTGGACCAGTACTCATAGCCCTTCTGCGTGACATTGATGTGCGCCAGCTTGGCCACGCGCGGCATGTCGAAGGGTTCGATGTCCTGCAGCCAGGCCTGCTGCACCGTGCGCTGCTCCAGCGCCAGGCGGCGCGAGGCCGCGTCCGGAATCACGCGGTAGGTGATGCCGTCCAGGTAGGGGCGGCCTTCCTTCCAGTAGTGTTCGTTCTTGACCAGCTCGATGTACGAGCCGCGTTCCCAGCGCTTGAACTTGAACGGGCCGGTGCCGATGGGGGCGTTGTTGTGGGGGTTCTGCGCCATGGGCGTGTCCACGTCGAACAGGTGCTTGGGCAGGATCACGCCGCCGCCGATATCGAAGGCGTACAGGAAGGCGGAATAGCGCTCTTTCAGGTGAAACACCACGGTGTGGTCGTCCGGGGCGGTGATGTCCTGGATGTAGCGCATCAGGGAGCGGGTGCGTGGCGTATTCGCCAGCACCTGCTTGTAGGAATACAGCACGTCGGCGGAGGTAAAGGGCTTGCCGTCGTGCCATCGGGCGTTGGGCTGCAGATGGAACGTGTAGGTCAGTTGATCGTCCGACACGTCCCACGACCTGGCCAGACTGGGTTGCGGCTTCAGGTCGAAGGAATAGGTCAACAGGCTTTCATAGACCTTGCCGGCCACCATCTGCGTGGTGCCCACCTGCTGCATGGCGACGTTCAGGTTGGGCGGCTCGGGGTTCAGGATGGCGGTCAGCACGCCGCCGTACTGAGGTTCTGCATCGGGGGCGGGCGGGGCGGCCAGAACGGCGGGAGCGGCTGCGATGGCGGCGGCGGCCAGCAGGCCGTGCGCCAGCGCGCGGCGGACGATGTTGCACTTCAAGGCAAACCTCCTGGAATGGCGGCCTGCGCCGGCGGCGGGCCGATATCAAACTCTAGGTATCAAATATTGATACTTAAAGATCCAAGAGGCCCATGGTGCAGCAGCGCGCCCGGCCGCGCAAGGCGGCGGACGCTAGGGATTTCCCGCGACCCGATGTCGCAGCGGGCCGTTCGGTTGCGGTTTTTTCAGTTGCGGTTGGGACGGCCGCTAAGGGCGCGCGCCGCCGAGATCGCCAGCGAGCTGAAGCGCTGCGTGAACGACTCCCGGGTCCATTCGGCCAACAACCCTGAAATATGGATGGCTGCCAAGGGGCGCCCGCTGTGGTCGACCACGGCGCTGCCCAGCACGATCTCGCCCACCATGCTTTCTTCCTGGCAGAGCGCGTAGCCCTGCACGCGGGCCTCGCGCACGCGCTGGCGGATCAGGTCGGGGTCGGTGATGGTCTTGGGCGTTAGCGGGCGCATGTCGCTGCGCGCCAGGATGTCGTCGACTTCGCTGTCGCTCAGGTGCGACATGATGGCGCGGCCGCCCGATGAAGAGAAGGTGGGCATGCGACGCCCGATCAGCGTCGCGTAGAAGGTTTGACGCTTGGTCTGGCGGCGCAGCGCGTAAACGATGGTCAGGTCGTCGAACAGGCTCAGATCCACGCGTTCTCCGCATTCCTGCTGCAACTGTTCCAGGATGGGCGTGGCGCGCTCCAGCAGCGGGTGGCCGCGCAGAAAATCGAAGGTGCGGTCCAGGATCTTCTTGCCCAGCACATAGCCGCGCTGGTTGATGCCGCGTTCCAGATATCCCAGCGCCACCAGGGTGTGAAGCATGCGTTGGGTGGAACTGCGGTCCAGCCCCGAGAGTTCGGTCAGCTCGTTCAGGCTGAGCGGCCCGGGGTGGTTGGAGAAAGCCTCCAGGATGCCGAAGCCTTTCGCCAGGGACTGGTTGAACCGGGTCTCGGTTGTGGCCATGTTGATCTACTCCAGTTTTTTATTGGTCTTCGCGGCATTGCGTCGGCGCGCCGCCAAAGCGCGCGGGATACGCAATGTAGCGGCAAGCGCATTCTGATAGGGCTAGGGAAATCACCCATGGTTTCCGTCTTGCCCCGACGCTTGTGTGAACTCTATCATGCCAAATATAGATATCTAAGTATCAAATATTGATACCTATGAAATCCATGATTTCACACTCGACAAGGGAAATGCAATGAACGACGTCGCAGCAGTCAGTCTGGATCAGGCCCGTATCGCCGAAGCCGTGGGCAAGCTTCGCCAGTACATGACCGACACCCTGACCGGGTTCGTCCAGTGCCGCAGTTTGCCGGGGCAGGAAATGTCCGCGGCCGAGTTCATGGAAGACGCGCTGGCCGATCTGGGCCTGACGTCCGAGCGCATCGCGCTGCGCACCGAAGAATTGAAGAACCTGCCGCTGTATTCCCCGGCGTGCTGCCCGGACGGCGGGCGTTACAACGTGCTGGCGCGGCACGAGCCGCGCAGCGCCGGCGGCCGCGCGCTGTTGTTCAACGGCCACCTGGACGTGGTGCCCACGGGGCCGCACGAACTGTGGGACCCGGCGCCGTTCGACGGTGAACTGCGCGACGGCTGGCTGTACGGGCGCGGCGCGGGCGACATGAAAGCCGGCATCATCTGCGCGCTGGCGGCGTTCAAGGCCTTGAAAGACCTGGGCGTGCAGCCTGCGGGCGCCGTCGGATTCAACGGCGTGCTGGAAGAAGAAAACACGGGCAACGGCACCCTGGCCACGGTGTCCGCGTTGCAAAGCGCCATCGCCGCGGCCAAGCTCAGCGCGTTCGACGCGGTGGTGATCCCCGAACCCACGCACGAGCGCATGATGAGCGCGCAGCTGGGTGTGTACTGGATGTACGTGGATATCGTGGGCCGTCCCGCGCACGCCGCGTACATGACCACGGGCGTCAACCCGGTCGAGACCGGCCTGCGCATCGTTGACGCGATGAAGCAGCTGGAACACGAATGGAACCTGCCGGAAAACCGGCACCCCGCCTATCGCGAACACGCGCATCCCATCAACTTCAACCTTGGCCAGATCCACGCCGGCGACTGGAATTCTTCGGTGCCCAGCGTCTGCACGCTGGGCATGCGGATTGCCTGCTATCCCGACATGACCATCGACGAGGCCAAGCAACGGGTCGAGGCGCGGATCCGCACCGTCGAAGCCGCGCTGACCGACAGCGACGTGCGCATCGACATCCGCTACGAAGGCTTCCACGCGCCAGGGTGCGAGTACGACCTGGACGTGCCCGCCATGCAGTTGCTGGCCGATGCGCATCGCCGCGTGGCAGGCGAGCTGCCGCAGCCCACGGCGCTGACCGCCACGACCGACGGCCGCCATTTCCGGCTGATGATGGACGTGCCCGTGACCTGCTACGGCCCCAAGGTGCAGAACGTGCACGGCTTCAACGAATGCGTGTCGGTGGACAGCATGGTGCGCGTCGCGACCTCGCTCGCGCTCTTCATCCACGACTGGTGCGGCGTTGAGCCGCTGGAAGCCTGAGCCGGGGGGGGGGGGGGGGGGGGG
>NZ_JBHFII010000054.1:103717-119223 GCF_057334215.1 Achromobacter maghribensis
CGCCGGGGCCCCTTTTGCCGCCTTTCAACTGCATACGGAATCCCTGCCATGAAATCCCTGATCGCCCGGCGCGCCCTGGCGCGCTGCACCCTGGCCGCCGCCAGCCTGCTGACCCTGTCCTGCTCCGTTTCCCAGGCTGCCGAAACACCCCAGTACGGTGGCGTGCTGACCGCCATCCTCAGCCCCGAGCCGCCCACGCTGAACGTGGCGGTCCAGCAGGTGGCCGGCACGCAGTTGGTGGCCGGCAAGATCTTCGAGAGCCTGCTGACCTACTCCTTCGACCTGAAGCCGCAGCCCGGGCTGGCCAAGTCCTGGGACGTGTCGGCCGACCGCCTGACCTACACCTTCCACCTGCAACCCAAGGTTCAGTGGCACGACGGCAAGCCGTTCTCGTCGGACGACGTGGTGTTCTCCTACACCAAGGTGCTGGCGAATACGCCGCGCACCCGCACGCTGATGGCCAACGTGCAGGAAGTGTCGGCGCCCGACGCGCAGACCGTCGTATTCAAGTTGAAGCAGCCATATTCCGCCTTCCTGTATGCGTTCGATATCGGCGGCGGCGTGATCCTGCCCAAGCATCTGTACGATGTCGACACGCCGATCGGGCAGAACCCCCACAACAACGCGCCCATCGGCACCGGCCCGTTCAAGTTCAAGCGTTGGGAACGCGGCTCGTACATCGAACTGGTCAAGAACGAGCATTACTGGAAGGAAGGCCGTCCCTACCTGGACGGCATCACCTACCGCGTGATTCCCGATTCCGCTTCGCGCCGGGTTGCGCTGGAGCAGGGCACGGTGCTGCAGGCCTGGTTGCAGGACATCGA
Organism: Achromobacter maghribensis; assembly: GCF_057334215.1. NCBI lineage: Bacteria > Pseudomonadati > Pseudomonadota > Betaproteobacteria > Burkholderiales > Alcaligenaceae > Achromobacter > Achromobacter maghribensis. The sequence continues at coordinate 104,542 of NZ_JBHFII010000054.1, forward strand.
GCCCGTCGACGTGGCGCGCGTCGCCAAGCTGCCGACGATCAACCAGACCCGCAAGGGATACGAATACTGGTCCACCATGCAGTGGATCGAACTGAATGGCGGCCGCCAGCCGTTTTCCGACAAGCGCTTCCGCCAGGCGCTGATGTACGGCATCAACCGCCAGTTCATCGTGGACAAGATCATGTTCGGTTCCGGCACCGTCGCCACCGGCCCCATTCATCACAACACGCGCTTCTACGACCCCAACGTCAAGCCGTACCCCTACGATCCCAAGCAGGCGATCGCGCTGCTGGACGAAATGGGCCTGAAGCCGGACGCCAAAGGCGTGCGCGCCACGGTCGGCCTGATCCCTTTGCCGTATGGCGAAATGCCGCGCCGCACCGCCGAATACATCAAGCAGAACCTGGCCAAGATCGGCGTGGCCGTCACCATCGAAAGCACGGACGTGGGCGGTTGGACCAGCCGCGTGGGCAACTGGGATTTCGACATGGGCGCCAACGGCGTGTTCCAGTACGGCGACCCCGCCATCGGCGTGTCGCGCACCTATCTGGGCAGCAACATCAAGAAGGGGCTGATGTTCAGCAACACCTCGCAGTACAACAACCCCAAGGTCGATGAATTGTTCAACGCCGCGGCCACGGCCGCCTCCGACGACGAGCGCCAGAAGCTGTACAGCGAAGCGCAGCGCATCCTGGTGGAGGACGTGCCGGTGCTGTGGTTGGCCGACACCAACTACACGACATTGCTGAACAAGCGCGTGCATGACGCGGTGACGACGGCGCTGGGCGTGGTGGATACGCAAAGCGACACCTGGCTGTCCAAAGAATGAAGAAGATCGCCAAATTCCTGGCGAACCGGGTGGTCAAGAGCGTCCTGGTTCTGCTGATGATCGCGCTCTTCAACTTCTTCCTGGTGCGTGCGGCGCCAGGAGACCCGGCGGAGATACTGGCCGGCCAGTCCGGCGCGGTTGACGCCGAATTCATCGCCAAGCTGCGCCAGGAGTTCGGGCTGGACAAGCCGATCGCGGTGCAGCTGGGGCAATACCTGAAGAACGTGGCGGTGTTCGACCTGGGCTATTCCTACCGGCAACAGGCGCCGGTCTCCAGCCTGATCCTGCAGCATCTGCCGGCGACGCTGTTGCTGACCCTGTCGGCGTTCGCGTTCGCGCTGCTGGCGGGCGTCAGCCTGGGCACGCAGGCCGCGCTGCGGGTCGGGAAATGGGGCGACACCGTCATCACTACGCTGTCCATGCTGGCCTACGCCACGCCGCTGTTCTGGGTGGGGCTGATGCTGGTGCTGCTGTTCTCGGTGAACCTGGAATGGCTGCCCGCGTTCGGCTATGAAAGCGTGGGCGCCAACCTGACGGGGCTGGCCCGCGTGGCCGACGTGGCCAAGCACCTGCTGCTGCCTGCGCTGACGCTGGGCATGTTCTACATGGCCGTCTACGCCCGGCTGACGCGGGCGTCCATCCTGGAAATCAGCCAGCTGGACTTCGTGAAGACCGCGCGTGCCAAAGGGTTGTCCGAACGCACGGTGATCGTGCGCCACGTGCTGCGCAATGCGCTGCTGCCGGTGATCACTTACGCCGGTATCCAGGCGGGCGGCCTGATCGGCGGGTCGTTGCTGGTCGAGACGGTATTCGCGTGGCCAGGAATCGGGCGGCTGGCGTTCGACGCGCTGATCCAGCGCGACTACAGCGTGCTGCTGGGCGTGTTCTTCATGGCCTCGCTGATCGTGGTCGTGGTCAACCTCGTCACCGACATTCTGTACACGGTGGCGGATCCCAGGATCGAACTCAAATGAAAGCGTTCATGCAATCGTTCTGCCGCAACAAGGGCGGCCTCATGGGCTTGATCGTGCTGGGGCTGGTGACGCTGATGGCCATCACGGCCAGCTGGATCTTTCCGGACAGCCCATGGGACATCATCAACGGCCCCTTCATGCCGCCCCTGTCCGACGGCGCCTTGCTGGGCACCGACACGCTGGGCCGCGACATCGCCACCGGCATCGCCTATGGTTCGCGCGTCACGCTGGTGCTGGCCGCCGTGTCCACCGCGGTGTCCATCCTGGTGGGCATCACGGTCGGCGCGCTGGCGGGCTTTTACGGCGGCCGGGTCGATCAGGCCATCGTGGGCTTCATCGAACTATTCCAGACCATCCCCAGTTTTTTCCTGGCGGTGGTGCTGGTCGCCATCCTGACGCCCAACATGGCCACCGTGATTTTCGCCATCGCGGTCGTGTCCTGGCCGCCATTGGCGCGCCTGGTGCGGGCCGAGTTCATGAGCCTGAAGAACCGCGAATTCGTTCAGGCCGCCATGCTGGCCGGGCAATCCAACCTGCGCATCATCCTGACGCAGATCCTGCCCAACAGCCTGTCGCCCGTGATCGTGTCGGGCTCGCTGATGATCGCCAGCTCGATCCTGCTGGAATCGGCGCTTAGCTTCCTGGGCCTGGGCGACCCCAACGCCATGACGTGGGGCTACATCATCGGCGCGTCCCGCAGCGTGTTGCGCGACGCCTGGTGGATGAGCGTGTTCCCCGGCGTGGCCATCCTGCTGACGGTGCTGTCGCTGAACCTGATCGGCGAGGCGCTCAACGACGCCCTGAATCCCAAATTGGCCCGCAGGAGGACGACCTGATGAGCGCGCTGCTGGAAATCAAAGACCTTGGCGTGACGGCGGCCCATGGCGGGCCGACCGTGGTGCAAGGCGTGTCCTACACCGTCAACCGCAACGAGATCCTGTGCGTGGTGGGCGAATCGGGGTCTGGAAAATCGGTCACGGCGCATGCCATCATGGGCTTGCTGCCGGCCGGCCAACTGAGCGTGACGCAGGGGCAGATCCTGTACGGCGGGCGCGACCTGGTGGGGCTGTCCGCCACCGACTGGTACGGCTTGCGCGGCAAGTCCTTTGGCATGGTGTTCCAGGAACCGATGACGGCCCTGAACCCCATCATGCGCGTGGGCAGGCAGGTGGACGAAGTGCTGGAACGCCACACCAGCCTGAATGCCGCGGCGCGCAAGCAACGCGTGCTGGCGCTCTTTGCCCAGGTGCTGTTGCCCGATCCGCAAGCCATGTATGACGCTTACCCGTTCCAGCTGTCCGGCGGGCAGCGGCAGCGCGTCGTGATCGCGATGGCGCTGGCGCTGGAGCCCGACGTGCTGATCGCCGACGAACCCACGACGGCGCTCGACGTCACGACCCAGGCGCAGATACTGGACCTCATCAAGGACATCCAGCGGCGCATGGGCATCGGCGTCATTTTCATTACCCATGATTTCGGCGTGGTGGCCGATATTGCCGACCGCATTATCGTGATGCGCAAGGGCTCGGTGGTCGAGGCGGGCGCCGCCGAAGACATCCTGAACCGGCCGCAACATCCCTACACGCGCCAGTTGATCGCCGCGGTGCCGCACAAGCCCGAGGGCAAGGAAGCAGGCGGCGCGGCGCCGGCGCTGATGGTCGTGGACAAGCTATGCAAGACGTTTGCCACGGGCGGGCGCCGGGTCGACGCGCTGCGCGACATCTCGCTGGAGATACGGCAGGGCGAGACGCTGGGACTGGTCGGCGAATCCGGGTCCGGCAAGTCCACGCTGGGCCGCACGCTGATCGGCCTGATCTCGCCCGATAGCGGCAGCGTGCGCATGGAAGGGCGCGAGCTGGTGGGCATGAGCCAGCGTGATTTCCGGCCCTTCCGCCGTCAGATCCAGATGGTGTTCCAGGACCCATACGCGTCGCTGAACCCGCGTCACCGCGTGGTCGAGGCCGTGGCGCAAGGGCCGATCGCCTTCGGAGAAAACCGCCAGACGGCGCTGCGTGAAGCGCGCGAATTGCTGGAACTCGTAGGCTTGGGCGGCGATGCCGGCGACCGCTATCCGCATCAGTTCTCGGGCGGGCAGCGCCAGCGCGTCGGCATTGCGCGCGCCCTGGCGTTGAAGCCCCGGCTGCTGGTGGCCGACGAAGCGGTGTCGGCGCTGGACGTGTCGATCCAGGCCCAGGTGCTGGATCTGCTCAAGACCGTCAGCGGGCAGTTCGACCTGTCCGTGCTGTTCATCACCCATGACCTGCGCGTCGCGGCCCAGATCTGCGACCGCATCGCCGTGATGCGGCAAGGGCAATTGGTGGAACTGGACCGCGCGGCCACGATTTTCTATCACCCCCAACATGAATACACGCGCCGCCTGATCGATTCGGTGCCGGGCAAGGCCTGGAACAAGCCCGGTCCGGAGGCGCTGTCGGACCCCTCAACCTGGAGTAAGCAGTATGCGTGACACCGAGTATCAGGCGCTGGACGGGCTGGCGCTGGCCGACCTGCTGGCGCGGCGCGAAGTCAGCCCCGAAATCCTGATGGCCTGCGCCATCAAGCTGGCGCGGGAGCGCGCGCCGGCCATGAATGCGCTGTGCTACGAGCGCTACGACGAATCGCTGGACGTGGCGCGCGATTGGCAACCCCGGGGCGTGTTCGGCGCGGTCCCCTTTCTATTGAAGGATTCCGGGCTGGCGCATACGCGCTTTCCGTCCAGCCTGGGCTCGCGGCTGTTGAACGACACGCGCTACCCGCGCAACGCCACCCTGGCCGACCGCTTCGAAGCCGCCGGCCTGGTTCCGTTCGCGCGCACCACCGTGCCTGAATTCTGCATGGCGCCCACCACCGAGGCCGCGCGCAACGGCGGTCCCACCCGCAACCCCTGGGATCCCACGCGTTCATCGGGCGGATCCAGCGGGGGCGCCGCCGCGGCCGTGGCGGCGGGCATCGTGCCGCTGGCGCATGGCAGCGACGGCGGCGGTTCCATCCGGATTCCGGCGGCGTCCTGCGGGGTGTTCGGCCTGAAGGTCTCGCGTGGCCGCGTGCCCATGGGGCCGTTCCGCGGAGAAGGCTGGGGCGGGCTGGCGACCGACGGCGTGCTGTCGCGATCCGTGCGCGACACGGCCGCCGCGCTGGACGCCATCGGCGCGCCGGAGCCCGGCGCGCCTTATGCGGCGCCGGCCGCCCCCGCGTCCTATCTGAAACTGCTGGCCAAGCCGCCGCGCAAGATGCGCATCATCGTGTGGCGCAGCGCGTTCAACGGCGTGCCCGTGGCGCCGGAGTGCGTCGCCGCCGTGGAGCGCGCCGCCGCGTTGTGCCGCGAACTGGGCCACGAGGTCGTGGACGGCACGCCGCCGGACATCGAGTACGACGCGTTCGTCCTGGCCCACGCCAATGTGCTGGCCGGCAATATCGTGCTGTCGGTAGACACGCGGCTGGGCCTGACCGGCCAGGCCTTGGGCGACGACGACCTGGAGCCGGTACTGCGCCAAGGCTACGACTATGGCAAGACGCTGCCGGCGGCGCAGTACATCGGCAGCGTGAACCGTTTCCATGCCATTGGCCGGATCCTGGACAGTTACCTGGAAGGCAGCGATGCCATCCTGTCGCCGTCCCTGACCCAATTGCCGCTGAAGCTGGGCGAACTGTCCACGGCGCGGGGGTCGTTCCTGGATTTCCGCCGGAAGGTCTCGGCCTACGGCACGTTCTCGGCGGCGTTCAATGCCTCGGGCCAGCCCGCGGCCAGCCTGCCGCTGGTCTGGACCGAGGCCGGCCTGCCGGTCGGCGTGCAGGTGGCGGGCCGCTACGGTCGCGAAGACGTGGTGCTGGCCCTGTCCGCCCAATTGGAAATGGCCCAGCCCTGGGCTGGCCGGATCGCCGTTCCCCAACGCGTCTGACGCCCTGCCCGGCGCGGCGGCAGAGCGGGGCGGCCGGGTCGCCCCGCGTGCCCCCTCCTTCTTCCGGGGGATCCCGCCACGCCGCGCGCCGGTCTGCCATCCCCTGAATGGACCGGATACGGCCGGTTGCAAGACCTTTCCGCGATTCCCCCGTAAAATCACTCTATTCAGCAGGACTTCAACCATCTTTCAATAGACAGTCTTAGGAGGACCACTCATGGCCCTAGTCTCCATGCGCCAGTTGCTCGACCATGCCGCCGAGCACGGCTACGGCATTCCGGCGTTCAACGTCAATAACCTGGAACAGGTCCAGGCCATCATGGAAGCCGCTGCGGAGACCGACAGCCCGGTGATCATGCAAGCCTCGGCCGGCGCGCGCAAATATGCGGGCGAAGGTTTCCTGAAGCATCTGATCCAGGCCGCGGTGGAATCCTATCCGCACATCCCCGTCGTGATGCACCAGGACCACGGCCAGTCGCCGAAGGTCTGCCAAGGCGCTATCGACCTGGGCTTCTCCAGCGTGATGATGGACGGCTCGCTGAAAGAAGACGGCAAGACCATCGCTGACTACGACTACAACGTCGACGTCACCAAGAAGGTCGTGGACATCGCCCACAAGCTGGGCGTGACGGTTGAAGGCGAGCTCGGCTGCCTGGGTTCGCTGGAAACCATGGAAGGCGACAAGGAAGACGGCCACGGCGCCGACGGCAAGCTGACCATGGATCAGTTGCTGACCGACCCGGAACAAGCCGCCGACTTCGTGCGCCGCACGCAACTGGACGCGCTGGCCATCGCCATCGGCACCAGCCACGGCGCCTACAAGTTCACGCGCAAGCCCACCGGCGACATCCTGTCGATCGCCCGCATCAAGGAAATCCACGCCCGCCTGCCGAACACCCACCTGGTGATGCACGGCAGCTCCAGCGTGCCGCAGGAACTGCTGGCCGAGATCCGTGAATTCGGCGGCAACATGAAGGAAACCTACGGCGTGCCGGTCGAGGAAATCCAGGAAGCCATCAAGTACGGCGTGCGCAAGATCAATATCGACACCGATATCCGTCTGGCCATGACCGGCGCGATCCGCCGCTTCTTCGCCGAGAATCCGGAAAAGTTCGACCCGCGCGAATACCTGAAGCCCGCCCGCGCCGCCGCCAAGGCAATCTGTGTGGCTCGCTACACGGAATTCGGCACGGCCGGCAACGCCAGCAAGATCCGCGCGCTGCCCTTGAGCGATATCGCCGCGCAATACGCGTCGGGCAAGCTCTCGCAAGTGGTGCAGTAAATCTTCCGCGCCCCCCCCCCCCTTTCTTTTTCGCGTCTATTCCCGAGCGACGGTGAATGCCTAGGCGGCGGGGCCGTTTTGGGGAAAGTGCGGGATGCTGCGGTCTACGTGATGCCAGGACGGCGCCGAGCTGGTCCACAGGCTGGCCTTGGCGTGGAAGGCCTCCGGATCGTCCAGCGATCCCGCCCGCACCACTTCATAGCCCATCCCCTCGGAGCCGCCGAACAGCGGCGTGCCACAGGCGGCGCAGAAGCTGCGCATGACGGTGTGGCCCGAATCGCCCTTGTAGCGGTGTTCCTTGGCCTGGCCGCGCAGCATCGTGACGGAACCGGCTGGGAAGATCAGCGCATGGGCCGGGGCGCCGCCGCTGGAATACTGGCAGTCCCGGCAATGACAGGTGGCGGCGCTGATGGGCTCGTCGGTGACGGCGTAACGGACGGCGCCGCATTGGCAACCGCCAGTCAGGTGCACCTGCGCGTCGGCGGCGGGCGGGCGTTTGAGGGAAGCATCCTGCATACGACTTTGTCTCCGAACGTAAGGGCTGCGCCGTGACGCCCAGGGGCGGCCGGTGCGAATAGTGTGTTGGGAATCAGAGCCTAACCCGGCCCCCGCCGCCCGGCAAGGCGGACATATTTGCAGTAATCTATGCGCTTTCCCGGGCTCGCGCGTCATGCGGCGTCCCCGCGCAGTTTTCCGATTTCGTTCTACTTCCCGCCCTGGCGCTTGCCCGAGGCGGGAATCTTCATTTTTGCCATAGGCCATTCCCGTGACTTCTGCTTTGCATCAATCCAGCATCAAGTCCTTGCCGCTGCTGGGCCGCGGTAAGGTGCGCGATATGTACGCGGTGGGCGACGACAAGTTGCTGATCGTCGCGTCGGATCGTATCTCCGCCTTCGACGTGATTCTTGACGATCCCATTCCCGGCAAGGGACAGGTGCTGACCGAGCTGACCGAATTCTGGTTGCAGAAGCTGGCCCATATCTTGCCGAACCACTCCACGGGCGTGAAGCCCGAAGACGTGGTGGCCCCGGACGAAGTCGATCAGGTGCGCGGCCGCGCCGTCGTGGTCAAGCGCCTGAAGCCGATTCTCGTGGAAGCGGTCGCCCGCGGCTACCTGATCGGATCCGGCTGGAAAGACTACCAGTCCACCGGCGCCATTTGCGGCATCAAGCTGCCCGCCGGCCTGCAGCAGGCCAGCCAATTGCCCGAACCCATCTTCACGCCCGCCGCCAAGGCCGAATTCGGCATGCACGACGAAAACGTGGACTTTGCGCACGTGGTCAAGGAAGTGGGCCAGGAGTTGGCGGAGCGCATCCGCGACGTCACGCTCAAGCTGTATGCCGAAGCCGCCAAGTTCGCCGCGACCAAGGGCATCATCATCGCCGACACCAAATTCGAATTTGGCTTGGACGACAACGGCACGCTGCACTTGATGGACGAAGTGCTGACGCCGGATTCGTCGCGCTTCTGGCCGGCCGACGGCTACCGTGTCGGTATCAGCCCGCCGTCGTTCGACAAGCAATTCGTGCGCGATTGGCTGGAAACCCAGACCTGGGACAAGACCCCGCCCGCCCCGCGCCTGCCGCAGGACGTGCTGGAAAAGACGGCCGCCAAGTACCGCGAAGCGCTGGACCGGTTGATCGCCTGATCGATCGCCTGATCTTCCCCCGCCGAAGAACCCGCTCACCGAGCGGGTTTTTTTATGCCCGGTTCAAGGTATCGATAACAATTATTTCGTATTGTTACGTTATACTCGTCGACTGCCTTAGCAGGACGGCCGTCGACAGGAGTCTTCCGCATGATCATGATGTTGCCCTTTCTGACCGGATCGGTCGCCGTGTGGTTCGGGGTGCTGGGAAAGCGCCGGCCGTGCGTGACGTTCTGGCTGCTCACGCTGGCGATCTTCGCTGCCTGGTGCCACTACCACATGACCAGTCCGCTGGCGCTGTCTTGGTAAGGGCGGGGCGATGATCTTCTCCCGCAACCCGGCGCGCGGCTCACGCGTGCTGAATGGCCTGGCGCTGCTGGGCATCACCGGCGTGCTGGGCATGGCGTTCGCCTGGCAGTTCATTTATGACGAGCTGCCGTGCCCCCTGTGCCTGCTGCAGCGCGTGGCGTTCATCCTGGCCGGCGTGGGGTTCCTGCTGAACATGCGGGTGGGGCCGTCTCCCATGCACTACGGCATGAGCATCGCGGCGTCGCTGGGCGGCATGGCGGCCTCCGGCCGGCAGGTGCTGCTGCACATCGGCCCGGACGATCCCGGCTACGGCACGCCGTTCATGGGGCTGCACTTCTACACCTGGGCGTTCATCGCTTTTGTCGCCATCATCATCTTCTGCGTCGTGATGCAGTCCGCCGACCGCAAATGGGGCGACAGCATGCTGAAGAAACCGGTTTCGGCATTGGGCGTCGTCGTCATGGCCCTGTTTTTCATCATGACGCTGGCCAACGTCGGCAGCACCACCCTGGAATGCGGTTTCGGGCCTTGCCCGGACAATCCCGACAGCTATCTGTGGCTGCCGTCCAGGGCCGCGCCATAGGCTGTCGCGCGCGCCGGGTAAAATACCGGGTTTCGCGGACCGAATCCGCGGCCCTTTGACATTCCGCGGCAGGTTCCGCGGTCTTACCTCTTTGACACCGGTTATGACAGCCAAGACTTCCGCAGCGGCAGAGGCCACCCCCGTGGTGGGCGTGATTATGGGTTCTTCCAGTGATTGGGAGGTCATGAAGCACGCGGTCACCATGTTGGAGGACTTCGGCGTGGCCTGCGAGGCGCGCGTGATTTCCGCGCACCGCATGCCGCAGGACATGGCCGAATACGGCGCGGCCGCGCATGGCCGCGGCTTGCGCGGCATCATCGCCGGCGCGGGCGGCGCGGCCCACTTGCCGGGCATGATGGCGGCGTTGACCGAAGTGCCGGTGTTCGGCGTGCCGGTGCCGTCCAAGTACCTGCGTGGCGAAGACTCGCTGCTGTCCATCGTGCAGATGCCCAAGGGCGTGCCGGTGGCCACCTTCGCCATCGGCGAGGCGGGCGCGGCCAATGCGGCGCTGCATGTGATCGCCACGCTGGCGGGCACCGATGCCGGCCTGCACAAGAAGCTGGTGGCGTTCCGCGCGCGGCAGACGCAAGCCGCCCGCGACATGAAGGTTCCGCCCGAGGCCTGATCCGTATGACTCAATCGACTCCTTTCCTGATTGCCCCCGGCGGCTGGCTGGGCCTCTTGGGCGGCGGCCAACTGGGCCGCATGTTCTGCCACGCGGCGCAAAGCCTGGGTTACAAGGTCGCGGTGCTGGATCCGGCCGACGAATGTCCCGCCGGCATGGTGGCCGACCTGCATATCCAGGCCGCCTACGATGACGAAGCCGGCCTGGCCCGGCTGGCCCAGACCTGTCAGGCCGTCACCACCGAATTCGAGAACGTCCCCGCCGAAAGCCTGCGCACGTTGGCCACGCGCTGCCGCGTGAGCCCGGCGGCCGACGCCGTGGCCATCGTGCAGGACCGCATCACCGAAAAGACGTTCATCGCGTCGCAGGGCATTCCTGTTGCCCCGCACGCCGCGATTCGTGCGGAAGCCGACCTGCGCGCGGCGCCGGATGCCTTGTTCCCCGGCATCCTGAAGGTCGCCCGCCTGGGCTACGACGGCAAGGGCCAGGCCCGCATCAACACGCGCGAAGAAGCGCTGGCCGCCTTCGCCGAATTCGGCGGCGTGGCTTGCGTGCTGGAAGCGCTGATGCCGCTGGACTACGAGATTTCCGTCGTGATCGCACGCGGTTTCGACGGCGCCGCCGTGGTGTTCCCGGTGGCGCGCAACGTGCACCGCGACGGCATCCTGGCGGTGTCCACCGCGGCGCCGGTGCAGCTGGACGCGGCCCACGCCGAACGGCAGGCCCGCGCCACCGAGGCGGCGCAGTCGATCGCCCAAGGCCTGGGTTACCACGGCGTGCTGTGCGTGGAGTTCTTCGTCTTGAAGGACGGCAGCCTGATCGTCAACGAGATCGCGCCGCGCCCGCACAACAGCGGTCATTACACGATGAACGCCTGCATCACGAGCCAATTCGAACAGCAGGCGCGCGCCATGGCCGGCTTGCCGCTGGGCAGCGCCGCGCTGCTGGCGCCCGCCGTCATGTTGAATATCCTGGGCGACATCTGGTATGCGTCTTCGACCGCGACGACGCAGTGCGAACCCGATTGGGCCGCCGCGTTGTCGGTGCCCACCGCCAAGCTGCACCTGTACGGCAAGCGGGAAGCCCGCCGTGGCCGCAAGATGGGCCACATCACCATCGTGGCGCCCACCCTGGACCAGGCTCGCGCCGACGCCGCCCGCGTGGCTGCCGCGCTGGGCATGGACGCCCCCGAGTAAGCCGCGACGATCCAATGCCTTCCTTGCCCCCGCATGATTCCGCCAGCGCCGCGGAGATCGCCCACGCCGCGCAACGCCTGCTGGATGGCGAGCTGGCCGCTTTCCCCACCGAGACCGTGTACGGCCTGGGCGCGGATGCGGAAAGCCCGCAAGCGGTAGCGAAGATCTATGCAGCCAAGGGGCGGCCGTCGAACCATCCCGTCATCGTGCACATCGCGCCGCAAGGCGACGTGTCGTACTGGGCGGCGCAGGTGCCGCCCGAGGCGCGCCTGCTGATCGACGCGTTCTGGCCCGGGCCGCTGACCTTGATCCTGAAGCGCGCGCCCCACATCGTCGATACGGTCAGCGGCGGACAAGACAGCATTGGCATCCGCTGCCCCTCGCATCCGGTGGCGCAGGCGCTGTTGGCGGCGTTCGCCGCGGGCAAGCCGAACGGGCAGGGCGGCGTGGCTGCGCCGTCGGCCAACAAGTTCGGTCAGGTATCGCCCACGCACGCCGAACACGTGCGCCATGAATTCCCCGAGGAAGTCGCGGCCGGCATGCCCGTGCTGGAAGGCGGCGCATCGGAAGTCGGCATCGAATCCACCATCCTGGACCTGTCGCGCCTGGACCGCGGCGCCGGCCCCGTGCTGCTGCGGCCCGGCCATATCAGCGCCGCGCAGATCGAAGCGGTGCTGGGCGTGCAGGTGTTCGCACCGGATGCCGCCGCGCCGCGCGCCTCGGGCACGTTGAAAGCGCACTACGCGCCGCGAACGCCCCTGGAGCTGGCGTCGGACGCGCGCTTGCAGGATGTGGCGCTGGGCCGCAACTTGCCGCAAGGCAAGGTCGTGGTGGTGGCGTATGGCGAGGCGCCCAAGGCGCTGGACGCGCGCTTGCAGTGGCATCCCGTGCCCGCCGATCCGGCGCGTTATGCGCAGGCGCTGTATGGCCTGCTGCGCGATCTGGACAAGCAGGGTTACGCGCGCATCATCGTGCAGGCGCCACCCGCCACGGAGGCATGGCACGCGGTCAACGACCGCATCGGCCGAGCCGCCGCGGCGTTCACGCTGGATACGACGGACCTGTAGCCGCCGCAAGGGGCCGGGGATTGACGCCCCGTCCCGGATGCGGATCATGTCGGGCCGGGCTGCACGAAAATCCATCGCGCATCCGATTCACGCGACCAGGAATTCCCCGATTCTTTCCACAGCCTGCCGCAAGGGCGGCAGGAACTCGTCCGTCAGCCGGTTCAGGGGCACCCGCGCCGCCTTGACGCTGACGTTCACGGCGCCGCATGCCTTGCCGCTGGCCGACCGCACGGGCACCGAGATCGCACGCACGTTCAATTCCAGTTCCTGGTCCACCACCGCGTAGCCTTGCTCGCGGATGCGCACCAGCTCGGCGCGCAGCTTCGCTTCGGTGATCAGCGTGAATTCCGTATAGGGTTGCAAGTCGACCGTGGCGAAATAGCGCGCCAGCGCGGGCTCGGGCAGTTGCGCCAGCAGTACGCGGCCAATCGACGTGCAATACGCGGGCAAGCGGCTGCCCAGCCCCATCGACGTCGCAAGCAGGCGATTCACTTCGGAACGCGCCAGGTACAGCATCTCGTGGCCTTCCATGATGGCCAGTGCACAGGTTTCGTTGACGGTGGCGCTTAGTTCTTCCAGCACCGGTTGCGCCAGCGAGACAAACGGCGTGGACGAAAAGTAGGCGTAGCCCAGGCCCAGGATGCGGGGCGTCAGCACATACAGCCGGCCATGCTGTTCGGCGATGCCCAGCAAGATCAGCGTGTGCAGGCAGCGCTGCACGACGGCGCGCGGCAGCGCGGCGCGGCGGCTGAGTTCTGCCGCGGTCTGCGGATGGCGGCGCGTGCCGAATGCGCGGATCACGTGCAGCCCGCGCGCAAGCGTCAGCATGTAGTCCGGATCGCCGCGCAGCTGGTCGGGATGGTCTTCCGCCGCAAGCGGGGCGGCGTAGCCGGGCGGAGGAAGATTGGGCGTCATCAGCCTGTGCGCAGCGGCGCGCCCGTGCGCGCTTGCAGTTCATTCAGAGTCATGCCGTCGATCATATCCCGAACCACCAGGCCGTCCGGGGTGACGTCAATGACGGCCAGGTCCGTGTAAATGCGGTCGACCACGCCGGCGCCCGTCAGCGGATACGTGCAGCGTTCGACGATCTTGGGATCGCCGTTCTTGCTGTTGTGCTCCATCATGATGAACACGCTGCGCGCGCCAACCGCCAGGTCCATCGCGCCGCCGACGGCCGGCGCTTCGCCGGGCTTGGCCAGCGACCAGTTGGCCAGATCGCCGTTGGCGGCGACCTGCATGCCGCCCATGACGCAGATGTCCAGATGGCCGCCGCGCATCATCGCGAACGAATCCGCGTGGTGGAAATACGAGCCGCCGGTGAGCAGCGTCACGGGCTGCTTGCCGGCGTTGATCAAGTCCAGGTTGACGGCGTCTTCCGCAGGCGGCGGGCCCATGCCCAGGATGCCGTTTTCGCTGTGCAGCACGATCTCGCGGCCGGGCGGAAGATGGGCGGCCACCAGCACCGGCATGCCGATGCCCAGGTTGACGTAGCTGCCGTCGGGGATGTCCAGGGCCAGGCGGCGCGCCATGGCCTCGCGGGTCAGGGGACGATGCATGTGGGTTCCTTCAGCTGGAAAAGGCGGCGTTGGCCACTTCGGTGACGCGCGCGACGAAGATGCCCGGCGTCACGATGGCTTCGGGTGGCAGGTCGCCCAGTTCGGCCTTGGCGCGCACCTGCACGATCGTGGTCTTGGCCGCCATGCACATGATGGGCCCGAAATTGCGCGCGCTCTTGTGATAAGTCAGGTTGCCCCAGCGGTCGCCCTGGTCGGCCTTGACCAGCGCGAAGTCGCCATGCAGCGGCGTCTCGAACACGTGGCCGCGGCCGTCGATGATGCGGGTCTCTTTGCCCTGGGCCAGTTCGGTGCCGTAGGCGGTGGGGGTGAAAAAGCCGCCCAGGCCGGCACCTGCCGCGCGCAGCCGTTCCGCGATGGTGCCTTGCGGCACGCATTCCAGTTCGATGCCGCCGCGGCGGTACAGGTCGTCGAAGACCCAGGAGTGCGACGCCTTGGGAAACGAGCAGATCACTTTGCGCACGCGGCCGGCCTTGATCAGGGCGGCCAGGCCGGTTTCGTTGTTGCCGGCGTTATTGCTGACGACCGTGAGCTCGCGCGCGCCCTGGTCGATCAGGGCATGGATCAGTTCGGTGGGCATGCCCGCGCCGCCAAAGCCGCTGATCAGCACCGTGGCGCCGTCGTGGATGTCCGAGACCGCGGCCTCGGGGGTGTCGATGAACTTGTTGATCATGGGGACTCCGATCGGGCCGGGCG
>NZ_JBHFII010000054.1:119256-129574 GCF_057334215.1 Achromobacter maghribensis
CCCCCCCCGGGTCCGCGTTCAATTCACGGTGATGCCTGCCTGCTTGATGATTTCGGCATAGCGCGCCGAATCGGTCTTCATCAGTTCCGCGAACTGCGCCGTGGTGCCGCTGACAGGCAGGAACCCCGCGTCCACGAATTTCTGCTTTACGTCGGGTTCCTTGACGATCTCGGCGATCTCGCGCGCCATGCGTTCGATGATCGGCTTGGGCGTGCCGGCCGGCGCCATCAGGCCTGCCCAGGAACCGGTCACGAAGCCGGGCATGCCGGCTTCTTCCATGGTGGGAATGCCGGGCTCGGTGGGCCAGCGTTCCTTGCCCGTGAAGGCTAGTGCTTTCAGCCGGTTCTGCTTCACGTACTGCATCGGCACCAGGATCGGGTCGAACACCATGGATACGCGGCCGCCCAGCAGGTCGGTCAGGATGGGGGCGCTGCCCTTGTACGCCACGTGCGTCATCGTGAGCTTGTTCTGCAACGCGAAGTCGGCGCCCGTCAGGTGCGCGCTGGAGCCGTTGCCGCTGGAGGCGTAGGTCAGTTTGTCGGGGTTCTTGCGGCCATAGGCAACCAGGTCGGCCACGGTCTTGACCGGAAGATCTTCCGCCACGAACAGGAACAGCGGCAGGTCGGCCATCTGCACGACCGGCGTCAGGTCCGCGGGCGTGTAGGTCAGCTTGTACAGGTGGAAGTTGATGATGTAGGCCGGCAGCATGGACAAGAACGTGTAGCCGTCCGGATCCGACTTGGCCGCGATGGCCGAGCCCACGCTGCTGTTGGCCCCCGGCCGGTTCTCGACGATGATCGTCTGCTTCAGGCGCGGCCCCAGCTTTTCCATGACGATGCGGGTCACGATGTCGGTGGACCCGCCCGGCGTGTACGGCACGATGATCTTGATGGGCTTGCTGGGCCAGTCGTCCGCCGCCTGGGCCAGGCCGGTACTCAGGCCGGCCGCGGCTAGCGCGGACAACAACAGGGTTTTCAGGGCGGTACGACGAGGCGTTGCCGCGTGGCGATGCGTCGCGGCGTGACGAGGCTGCGATTGTCTTGCTTGTGCCATGGATTGGTCTCCTCCATGAATCGGCCGAGTATCGATGCGCGCCCGGGATTTTTGTTGTGGCGCGATCGGCTTTTCTGTTGCGGCGCCGATGCCGCTGAGCGGACGCCGGCGCAAAAAAAGTATGGCATGCAAGCCTGCGGCGAGCGGCAGGGGGCGGCGCTATAAAGTTCGATCACCGGACAAATCTGATAGGGGGCCCGGTGGGCAGTCCCCCGGGTTTCCTCTAGGCCCGATCGCGTTGTTCACGCAGTGGACATGTCGTAATCTGGCGGCCGGCCCGACAACGCTGGGCTCGGTTTCAGCCGGGACGGCTTACAAGGCTGCCCGGGCATCTATCTCAGGAGAGGCAACCATGAAGCGGTCCATCTTGTTTGCAGCCGGCGCGCTGGCGCTGGCTTGCGTGTCCCAGGCGGCGGTCGCCGGCCCCACGCTCGATGCGGTGAAGAAAAAAGGGTTCGTGCAATGCGGCCTCACCGACGGCGTCTCCGGCTTTTCCGCCACCAACAGCAAGGGGGAATGGGAAGGCATGGACGTGGATATCTGCCGCGCGGTCGCCGCAGCCGTATTCGGCGATGCGACGAAATTCAAGGGCACGGCGCTGTCGACCCAGCAACGCTTCACCGCGCTGCAATCGGGCGAAGTCGACGTGCTGCTGCGCACCGTCACGCTGACCCAGACGCGCGACACGTCGCTGGGCCTGTCCGCCGTCGCGGCCAGCTTCTATGACGGCCAGGGCATCCTGGTGAACAAGAAGTTGGGCGTCAAGAGCGCCAAGGAACTGAACGGCGCGACCGTCTGCGTGCAGCCGGGAACCACCACCGAACTGAATCTGGCCGACTGGTTCCGCGCGAACAAGATCGAATTCAAGCCGGTCGTGATCGACAAGGTGACCGAAGTCGTGCGCGCCTTTGAATCCGGCCGTTGCGATGCCTTCACCGACGATGCCTCGCAATTGGCGGCTGTGCGCGCCACGCAAGTCGCCAATCCGAACGACTACGAAATCCTGCCCGAACGCTTCTCGAAGGAACCGCTGGGGCCGATGGTGCGCCAGGGCGACGAGAACTGGCTGGGTATCGTGCGCTGGACTTTGTTCGCGCTGCTGGAAGCCGAGGAATACGGCATCACGCAGAAGAACGTGGACGAGATGTTGAAGAGCAACAACCCCAATGTGTTGCGCATCCTGGGCGTGACGCCCGGCGCGGGCAAGAACATGGGGGTGGACGAAAAGTGGGCCTACAACGCCATCAAGGCCGTGGGCAACTACAGCGAAGTGTTCGAGCGCAACGTCGGCAAGGACAGCAAGCTGGGCCTGCAACGCGGCACGAATGCGTTGTGGAGCAACGGCGGCGCCATGTATCCGTGGCCGATCCGCTGATGCGTGGGCAATAACCCGGGCAATAGCCCCGGGCAATAACGAAAGGCGGCCCGCCGCGCGGGACGCCTTTTTTTCGTCCCGCGCATTCTCAATCGCTCTGCGATATAAGAGAACCGTTATGCGGTACGCTATGCGCTTTCCTTCTGCACGCCGCGTGCCATGACCCTGAACCGAAGCCCTGAAGATTCCCCGCTGTTCGTTGCCGCGCTGGCGCGTGGCATTTCGCTGCTGCGGGCATTCAGCGAAGGGCAGCCGGCCATGACGCTGCCCGAACTGGCCGATGCCACGGGCTTGAGCAAAAGCGCGGTGCAACGCTTCACCCATACGCTGTGGACGCTCGGGTATCTGCGCAAGGACCCCATCAGCAAGAAGTTCTCGCTGGCGCCCTGGTCGCTTGAGCTGGGGATGAACTATGTGCAGACCAGTCCGCTGGTGCTGGGCGGCAACCCGTTCCTGCATACGCTGAACCGCAACTGCCAGGAAACCTGCAGCCTGGCGGAACCGGACGGGCTGGACATGGTGTATGTGGCGCGTTTTGCCACCCACAAGGAAATGTTCGTCAACATGCCGGTGGGCATGCGCTTGCCGCTGTATTGCACGGCGGCTGGCCGCGCCGTATTGGCCAAGCTGGACCCGGCCGTTGCAAGAAGCCTGCTGGAACGCGGTGACCGCAAGCCCTATACGGGAAACACGATCACCACCATGGACGCCTTGCTGGCCGAACTGGATTTCGCCCGGCGCCACGGCTATGCGCGCTCCAACGGCGAGTTCTACCCGGGCGACATCACCGTCAGCGCCGCGGTGCTGGACGCCGGCGGCACGCCATTGGGCGCCGTGAACGTATCCGTCCCGTCAAGCCGCTGGTCTTTTGAACAGGCGCAAGCCGTCTTCGGCCCGCAGGTGGTGGAAACGGCGCACGCGATCAGTGCATCGCGCACGTTGGGCCGTTCGCATCCGTTCTATCAAATGGAGCCGCCCGGCGGCGCCTTGCGCGGCGCGATGCCGCTGGCCGACGACGACGCCTGACCCCGCCCCACGCCGCATTCCGGTGCGGCGGCCGTGGCCCGGCGAAGCGCCAGTTTCGCCCTGCACCCGCGCGCCTATTGCCTACTAAATTAGTCGACTAATTTTTTGCCTCTAGGGGGAACTCCCTAATTGGCCGCCTGGGTTCTTACTTGCTAATCTATTTGCGACACGACCGTATCGCCTAGCGATTCGACTAAATCTAAATAGAGTTTGGCCGGCCATTCGCCGGCCGTGCATGCCAGGAGCCGCGCTGTGCCGCCGTCATCTGAAGTCAGTTTCAATCCCGTTGCCGGATTCATGGGCCTGCCGGCCGCGCGGGAGGCAGGCGCGGGCAAGGCGCGCGCCTGCGTGGTCGGCATTCCGTTCGACTGCGGCACCCACCCGTTTCGCGTCGGGTCGCGGCAGGGGCCGGACGCCATCCGCGAGCAGTCCAGGCTGCTGCGTCCCGTCGACATCTTCCGGCGCAACGGCATCGACAACCCGCCCGAATTCCTGCGCGCCATCGATGTGGGCAACGTTGCCTGCCATCCCGGCGACCCCGACGCGTCCTACCCGCTGATCGAAGCCGGCATTGGCGCCATCCTGGACGCAGGCGCGATCCCGATTTCGATGGGGGGCGATGGCGCGGTGACGCTGCCGCAATTGCGCGCCGTGGCGCGCCGCCATCCCGATTTCGTCGTGCTGCATTTCGATTCGCATACCGACACCTATCCCATCCCCGGCTACAACACGGCCACCACCTTTACGCGGGCCGCGGAAGAAGGGTTGCTGGACGTGGCCTCGAGCTTTCACGTCGGCACGCGCGGCAGTTCCTTCATGCCCGGGGTGCTGGAGTTCGGGCGCGAGGTCGGCTACACGATCGTGCCCTACGACGACTTCGACCAGGACCAGAAGGCGACGCTGGCGGACATCAAGCAGCGCATCGGCCAGCGCCCCGTCTACCTGTGCTTCGACATGGACATCTTCGACCCCTCTTGCGCGCCGGGCGTCTGCACGCCGGAGTGGGGAGGGTTGTCGGCCAAGGAAGGGCTGGCGCTGCTGCGCCAGCTGGCCGGCCTGAATTTCGTGGCGTTCGACGTCAACACCGTGTCGCCGCCGCAAGACGTGCAGGGGGCCACGGCCTTCCTGGCCGCCACCGTGATGCAGGAATTCTGCGCCTTGGCGGCGGTAGCAGTGCAGCAGTACCCAGACGGGCGTCCGGCCTGAGCCGGCCACGTCCGCGGCATTCAATCATCCAAGGGGAAAACGATGAAATTCAAATCCATTCTGCTGGGCGCGGCCGTGGCCGGCCTGTTGATCCAGTCCGGCGCAGGGGCGCGCACGCTTGACGAAGTGCGCGCCGAGAAAAGCCTGGCGGTCGTCACCACCGCTTCGGCGCCGCCGCATGGCTTCAAGAACCCGAAATCGAACCAGCTGGAAGGCATCATGGTCGACGTGGCCGCCGGGGTGGCCAAGCATTTGCAGGTGTCGGACAAGCTGTCCGACGTGCCGTTCTCGGGCTTGATCCCCACGCTGACGTCGGGGCGCGCGGACGTCATGTCCGCGCCGCTTTTCATTACCGAGGAGCGCGCCCGCGCCATCGATTTTTCGGTGCCGGTCTATGAGTGGGGCGAGGGCGTCGTGGTCAGCGACAAGGCAGCCAAGCAGTACGCCAGGTTCGAAGACATGCAGGGGCAGCGCGTGGGCGTGCTGGTGGACTCCGTCCAGTTCAACATGATCAAGGACATGCCGGGCACCAAGGTCACCACCTATCAGGACTATTCGACCTTGCTGGCCGACGTGCGCGCCGGACGCATTGACCTGGGCATCGTGGACCCGCCCAGCATCCTCTACCAGATCCAGACCAAGAACATCCCGGGCGTGAAGCTGGACACCGGCTATCAGCCGCAACGCAAGTGGCAGGTCGGCATGGCTGTGCAGAAGGGCAACACCGCGCTGCTTGATGCGGTCAACGCCGCACTCGCCGAGATGCGGAAAAACGGCGAAATGGCGGCGATCGGGAAGAAGTGGGGCGTGTCCGACCTGATCAGCAAGTAAGCGCCGCAACGGCACGGATAAGGAGCACGACTTGGATCTCGCTACGCTGCGCATGTACCTGACCCCTTTGGCCGAGGGCACGGTCTGGACTTTGGCGCTGTTTTTCTGTTCGGCTTTCCTGGCGGTGGCGTTGGGCCTGGTCGTCTGCTTGTGCCGCCTGTCGCCCTCGCGGCTGTTGAGCCGCGGCGCGCGCTTCTACATCGAAGTGATACGGGGCACGCCGCTGCTGCTGCAATTGTTCTACATCTACTACGGCCTGCCCGAGATGGGGGTGGTGATCAACGGTTTCGTGGCCGGCGTGCTGGGCCTGACGTTGAACTTCGGCGCCTATCTGGCCGAGCTGTTCAGAAGCGGCATCCAGTCGGTGGACACCGGCCAGTACGAAGCGGCCCGCGCGCTGGGCTTGCGCAAGGTGCAGCGGCTGCGCCGCATCGTGCTGCCGCAGGCGCTGCGAACGGTGTTTCCCGCGCTGGGAAATTATGCGCTGGTGTTGATCAAGGAAACGTCGCTGGTCGCCGTCATCAGCGTGTACGAACTGATGCGGGCGGGCGAGATGCTGGCCGGCGCGACGTTCCAGGCACTGACGGTCTACACGATGGTGGGCGTTATCTACTTCGCCATGTGCAGCGTGCTGTCGTATCTGTTCCGGCGTTCCGAGAAGCGCCTGACCGTGCCGGGCTACTGGAGCGGCGCCGGCGAGAACCACGATATTTCCAAGGCCTGACACGATGAACGCAATGAATGCCGCAGCTCCCATCATCACCATGCAGGGCGTCAGCAAATGGTATGGCGACTTCCAGGTGCTGGACAATCTGGCGCTGGAAGTTTCGCCCGGAGAAAAGCTGATCCTTTGCGGCCCGTCCGGTTCGGGCAAGTCCACGACGATTCGCCTGCTGAACCGGCTGGAAGAGCACCAGAAGGGCCGCATCGTGGTCGATGGGATCGAACTCAACGAAGACGTGAAGAACATCGAGCGCATCCGCGCGGAAGTGGGCATGGTGTTCCAGCACTTCAACCTGTTCCCGCACCTGACGGTGCTGGAGAACTGCACGCTGGCGCCCTTGCTGGTCAAGGGCG
Organism: Achromobacter maghribensis; assembly: GCF_057334215.1. Classification (NCBI taxonomy): domain Bacteria; kingdom Pseudomonadati; phylum Pseudomonadota; class Betaproteobacteria; order Burkholderiales; family Alcaligenaceae; genus Achromobacter; species Achromobacter maghribensis. The sequence goes on from NZ_JBHFII010000054.1 coordinate 125,825, forward strand.
TGCCGGCGGACGAGGCCCGGTCACGCGCGATGGACTATCTGGAACGGGTGCGGATTCCGCAGCACGCGGACAAGTATCCCGGCCAGTTGTCCGGCGGCCAGAAGCAGCGGGTGGCGATCGCACGCGCCTTGTGCATGCAGCCCAAGATCATGCTGTTCGACGAGCCGACGTCCGCCCTGGATCCCGAGATGGTCAAAGAGGTGCTGGACACGATGGTCGCGCTGGCCAGGGACGGCATGACCATGGTTTGCGTCACCCATGAAATGGGGTTTGCGCGGGAAGTGGGCGACCGGATCGTGTTCATGGACCAGGGCGCCATCGTCGAGGCCGATACGCCCGAGAATTTCTTCAACACACCCCGGTCGGAGCGGGCGCAGGCGTTCCTGGGGCAGATCCTGGCCTAGCCGCCCGCCCGGGTACGCTAATTCCGGCTGGCGGAACACGAAGGGGCCACGGAGGGCGGCGCGGGAATGGTTCCATCCCCGTAAGCGGAACTGGCTCTATCGTGTTTTTGATACGCTACCTATCATGCATATCAGGCGGGCGCGCATGCGCCCGCATCGCCATTTGAAAACGACTAGGGAAAATCATGAACGGCGCTGACAGTCTTTGCGATACCTTGCTGGCCAACGATGTGGACGTTTGCTTCGCCAACCCCGGCACGTCCGAAATGCACTTTGTGGCGGCGTTGGATCGCAAGCCCAAGATGCGCTGCGTGCTGGGCTTGTTCGAAGGCGTGGTGACGGGCGCCGCGGACGGCTATGCGCGCATGGCCGACAAACCGGCCGCCACCTTGCTGCACTTGGGCCCGGGCCTGGGCAACGGCCTGGCCAACCTGCACAACGCCAAACGCGCCCGTACGCCCATGGTCAACATCGTCGGCGATCACGCCACGTATCACGTGCAGTACGACGCGCCGCTGACCAGCGACGTTGAAGGCGTGGCGCGGCCAATGTCGCACTGGGTCAAGCGCACGATGACGGCCGCCGAGGTGTCCGGGGACGCCGCCGAAGCGATCGGTGTGGCGCGCCGGTCGCCGGGCAATATCGCGACCTTGATTCTTCCCGCCGACGCGGCCTGGACGGACTTGCCGGACAATGCACCGGCCCCGGTGCAAGTGAAGGACGCGGCCCTGGCCCTCACGTCGCACGACGCCGTGCGCGCCGCTGCCGCCGCGATTCGCTCGGGCGAGACCACCGTGCTGATGCTGGGCGGAGCCGCGCTGCGCGAGCGCGCGCTGGACGCCGCCGGCCGCATCGCGCGCGCCACCGGTGTTCGCCTGATGTCGGAAACGTCCAACCGCCGTATCGAACGTGGCGGCGCCCGCACGCCCGTTGATCGCCTGCCGTATCCGATCGACCTGGCGGTGGCCAAGCTGAAAGACGTCAAGCATCTGGTGCTGGCGGGCGCCAAGGCGCCGGTAGGCTTCTTCGCGTATCCGGGCAAGCCCAGCCTGCTGGCGCCGCCCGACAGCAACCAGGTCGTGCTGGCGACCGCCGAGCAGGATCTGGCGCAGGCGCTGGAATGGCTGGCCGACGAATTGGGCATCGCCACGGATGCGCCGCGCGTGGCCACGCCGGCCGCCAATTACGAGGTGCCGTCGTCGGGCAAGCTGACGGGCGCCGCCGTGAACATCCTGGTCGCGCACACCTTGCCGGAACAGGCCATCGTGTGCGATGAGTCCATCACGCAGGGCCGCGAGTTCCCCATCTACAGCGCCAGCAGCGCCCCGCACGACTGGCTGATGCTGACCGGTGGCGCGATCGGCATCGGTTTGCCGCTGGCGACCGGCGCCGCCGTGGCGTGCCCGGACCGCAAGGTCATCACGCTGCAGGCCGACGGCAGCGGCATGTACACCCTGCAGGCGCTGTGGACGCAGGCGCGCGAGAACCTGAATTGCCTGACGGTGATCCTGGCCAACCGCTCCTACGCCACGCTGCATGGCGAAATGAAGAACGTGGGCGTGAAGGAACCGGGCCGCAATGCGCGCCGCATGCTGGACCTGGAAGAACCCTTCCTGGACTGGACGCACCTGGCGCGCGGCATGGGCGTGGAGGCGGTCAGCGTCGATACGGTGGAAGGGTTTGCCCGCGCGCTGGCCGACGGCCTCAAGCGCCGTGGCCCGTTCCTGATCGAAGCGATCATCTAAAGGCGATTCACCCTGGGCCGTGGTCGTGCCGACACGGCCTAGACGCCCAGATAGCGCGTCAGCTGCTCCGGTTGCCGGGCCAGCGACGCGCTGTCGCCATCCTGCACGATCAACCCTTTTTCCATCACCAGGCAACGGTCGGTGTGTTCCAGCACCGCACGGTAATTGCGGTCCACGATCAAGGCCGACATGCCGGTGGCGCGGATCTGGCGGATGATCTTCCAGATCTCAGTCACGATCAGCGGGGCCAGGCCTTCGGTGGCCTCGTCAAGGATCAGCAGGTCGGGGTTGGTCATCAACGCCCGTCCAATGGCCAGCATCTGCTGTTCGCCGCCCGACAGTTGCTGGCCGCCGTGCCCCAGCCGTTCCCGCAGCCGTGGAAAGGTGTCCAGCACGCGCGAATACGTCCATTCCTGTTCGCCTCGCACACCGGGACGCGCCGCCACTTGCAGGTTTTCACGCACATTCAGGTTGGGAAAGATGCCTCGCCCCTCGGGCACATAGGCCAGACCCAACCGCGCGATCGTGTGGGGCTGGGCATGCGTGCAGTCGCGGCCGCCGATCCGCACGAGACCCTGCGCGCTTTTTACCTGCCCCATGAGGCTGCGGATCAGCGTGGTCTTGCCCATGCCGTTGCGGCCCACCAGCCCCACGGATTCGCCCGGTGCGATGTGCATGTCCACGCCGCGCAGCACATGGCTGGCGCCGTAGTACACGTGCAGGCCGCCTGCTTCGATCAGTGCTTGCATGGCACGCCTCCTTGCGCATCCACGCGCAGGTCTTCGCCCAGGTAAGCCGTGCGCACTTCCGCGTTGGCGCGGATCTGGGCGGGCGTGCCGCTGGCGATGGCGGTGCCATTGACCATCACGGTGATGGTTTCGGCGATGCGGAACACGGCGTCCATGTCGTGTTCCACCAGCAGAATCGCGTGGCCCGCCTTCAGCGTCTGAAGCAGGTCAAGGATACGGTCCGTTTCTTCGGGGCCCATGCCGGCCAGGGGTTCGTCCAGCAGCAGCACTTGCGGTTCACCCGCCAGGCACATGGCGATTTCCAGTTGCCGCTTGCGGCCATGGGGCAGCAGGCCGGCGGCGCGCGTGGCGTCATCGGCCAGCCCTGTGCGCTCCAGCGCGTGGCGCGCCAGCTCGGCGCTGCGCCGGCAATCCGAGGCCTGCCGCCACCAGTGCCAGAAGCGCTGGCGGCTGGCTTGCGCCGCCAGCCGGCAGTTCTCGAACACGCTGAGTTCGGGGAACAAGGTGGACCGCTGATAGCTGCGCCCAAGCCCCGCGCGCGCCCGTTCGGGTTGCCGCCACGCCGTGATGTCGCGGCCGCCCAGCATGACCTGGCCGCTGCTGGGTGCCAGCTCTCCTGACAGGATGTTGATCAGCGTGGACTTGCCCGCGCCGTTGGTGCCGATGACGGCATGCACCTGGCCACGGGCCAGGCCCAGCGAGACACCGTTGACGGCCGTCAGGCCGCCGAAGCGGCGCGTGACGGCGGATGCGGCAAGGAGAAGGTCAGACATGGGGCTCCCCCTGGATGGGAAGGCGGGCCGGGGCCCGGACGGCGCTGCCCGTGGGCGTGGCGGCGCGCGCGCCGGCCGC
>NZ_JBHFII010000054.1:129594-179327 GCF_057334215.1 Achromobacter maghribensis
CCGGCCGCCCGCGCTTCGCGGCGCTGGCGCCATTGCGCGGGCAGTCCGGCGATGCCGTCAGGCAACATCGCCACCAATGCGATGATGGCGATGCCTAGCGGCAGGTGCCAGTGACGGGCGTAGTCGCCGAACAGCGCCTGCGACTGGAACAGTTCCTGCATCAGCACCAGCGCCACGGTTCCCATCACGGCGCCGCCCAGGCTGGCCATGCCCCCCAGGATCACCATCAGCAGCACCAGCCCGGATTGTTCCCAGGCCAGCAGCTCGGGCGTGACGAAACCATCCTTCAGCGCGAACAGGAAGCCCGCCAGGCTGGCCAGCGTGGCGCCCACGACATACGCGGTCAGCTTGTAGGGATAGGTGGAATAGCCCGCCGCCCGCATGCGCTGTTCATTGATGCGGATGCCGGCCAGCGCCGCGCCGAATGGCGAGCGCCGCAGCAGCGCCAGGAACCCCCAGCAAAGCGCCAGGCAGGCCAGCACGAAGTAATAGAAGGTCGTTGCATTGCCCAGGTCGAACGGTACCCGGCCGGCGATCGACAGCTCGGGCCGGAAGTACAGGTAGATGCCGTCGCTGCCGCCGCCGATCTTCGTATCGTGGAACACGTAGTAGGCCATTTGCGCGAACGCCAGCGTCACCATGATGAAGTACACGCCGCGCGTGCGCAGCGCCAAGGCGCCGGTAACCGCGGCGTAGATTGCCGCCGCCAGCAAGGCGGCGGGCAGCAGCCACCAGAGGCTGGCCGCCTCGGATTCGGGCGACAGCAACGCCGCCGCATAGGCGCCTATGCCGAAGAAGGCCGCGTGCCCCAGGCTGACCAGCCCCGCGCCGCCGACCAGCAATTGCAGGCTCAGCGCGAAGATGGCGTAGATCATGACCTTGATCGCCAGGCCGGTGTAGTAGTCGCTGCCGCTCCAGGCGAAGGCGGCCAGCGCCAATAGCGTCGCGAAGGGAAGAAGTCTTGTCATGGCTTGAACAGCCCTTCGGGCTTGCAAAGAAGGATGAAGGCCATCAGCAGGTAGACGAGCACCCCCGCCGCCGACGGGAATAGCACCTGTCCGAAGGTCTCGACGAAGCCCACCAGCATCGCCGCCAGGAACGCGCCGCGAATGGATCCGATGCCGCCGATCACCACCACCACGAAGCAGATGATCAGCACGCCGTTGCCCATGCCGGGATACACCGACGACACGGGCGCGGCGATGGTGCCGGCTAGCGCGGCCAACGCCACGCCCGCCGCGAACACCAATCGGTACAGCTTGTTGACGTCGATGCCCAGCGATCCCGTCATTTCGCGGTTGCTGGCGCCCGCGCGCAGCATCATGCCCAGGCGTGTGCGTGAAATCACCCAGTACAGCAGCAGCGCCACCGCGATGCCTACCGCCGAGATGAACAGCCGATAGACGGGATACGTCATCACGCCGCCCAGCGAAAGGCTGCCTTGGAGCCAGGCGGGCAGCGGCACCCCGTGCACGTCGTTGCCGACCAGGATGCTGCGCAGTTCCTCGAACACCAGGATCAGGCCATAGGTCATCAGCACCTGCTGCAAGTGGTTGCGGTGGTACAGGTAGCTGAAGAATGCCGCTTCCAGGAAATAGCCCAACACGGCGGCCAGCGCCACGCAGACGACAAGCGTCGCGACAAAGCCGCCGCCCAGCCAGCGGTCAACCACCGGGCCCAGCGCGAACGCCATGTAGGCGCCAATCATGTAGAAGCTGCCATGGGCAAGATTGATGATGCCCATGATGCCGAAGATCAGCGTGAGTCCGCTGGCCACCAGGAACAGCAGCAAGCCGTACTGGAAAGCGTTCAGGCTTTGGATGAGCAGGATGCTGATGTCCATGGGGCCTCCTTGTGGCGACGTGGCGTCAGAGCTTGCAGCCGCGGGCCGGGTCGGCCAGTTTCTTGATGGCGACGTCGACGACCTTGTTCTCCAGCCCGTCCACGCGGCGCAGGTAGATGTCCTGCACCGGGTTGCCGGCCGCGGACAAGGTGAAGGGGCCGCGCGGGCTGTCCACCGTGGCGCCGCGCATGGCGGTGCGGAAGTCGGCCTTCTTGGCAAAGTCGCCCTTGACGGCGGACAGGCCAGACTGCATCAGCTGCGCGGCGTCATAGCCCTGCACGGCATACACGTCCGGCTGCGCGTTGTAGTTTTTGGCGTAGTCGGCGCGGAAGGCGTTGTCGCGCGGCGTATTCAGGCCGTCGGCATAGTGCAGCGTGGTCAGCAGGCCTTGCGCGGACGCGCCTTGCGCCTGCAACGTGCCGTCCGTCAGGAATCCCGACCCGTACAGCGGGATGGTCTTGCCCAGGCCGGCGGCGTGATAGTCCTGCACGAATTTCACCGCGCCGCCGCCCGCGAAGAAGGTGAACACCATGTCGGGCTTGGTGGCGGCGATCTCGGTCAGCAGCGACTGGAATTCCACGTTGGGGAACGGCAGGCTCAGCTCCTTGACCACCTTGCCGCCCGCCTTCTCGAAGCCTTCCTTGAAGCCCCCGATCGCCTCGTCGCCCGCGGCGTATTTCCAGGTGATGGTGACGGCCGTCTTGTGGCCCTTGGCGAAGGCGACGGGACCCATCGCATACGCGGGCTGCCAGTTGGTGAACGACGTGCGGAAAATGCCGGGGCCGCACAACGGGCCGGTGATGGCGTTGGCGCCGGCGTTCGTCACGATGAGCGTGGTGTCGCTGTCTTTGGCGGCTTTCGCCAGCGCCATCGCCACGCCCGAATGCACGGTGCCGATCAGCACGTCGACCTGGTCGCGTTTGATCAGGCGGTTGGCGTTTTCCGCGGCCTTGGCGGGGTTGGACTCGTCGTCCACCTTGAAGTATTCGATCTCGCGCCCGCCCAGCTTGCCGCCTTGCTCGGCGACGTACAGCTTGAAGCCGTTTTCGATGGCGTTGCCCAGCGCGGCGTAGGTGCCGCTATAGGGCAGCATGAATCCGACTTTAAGCTTGTCGGCGGCTTGCGCGCCGCTGGCGGCGAACGTCAGGGCCGCGGCAATCGCGGCCCGGGTCAGGGCGTGGTTCATGGTTTGTCTCCGTGCTTGTCATGGGCTGGCGTCAAGGCCGGCCGGGTTTGTCCAACGCGCCGATGAAATCGGCGACGGCCTGGATAACAATGGCGGGCTGGTCCTTGTGCGGCGAATGGCGGCAGTCGGGAATTTCCAGCAGCACGGTTTGCGGCGCATGGCGGCGGATGCCGCGTATCTGCGCCAGCGAACCGTACTCGTCGTCCACGCCCTGGATCGCCAGTACGGGGCAGACGATGCGGGGCAGATAGTCTTCGATGTTCCAGCGGCGGAAATCGGGGTTCAGCCAGATGTCGTTCCAGCCCCAGAACGCCGAATCCACGTCCGCGTGATAGCGGGCCAGCCGGCTGCGCAGGTCCGTGTCCAGATAGGCCTGGCGCGCCAGTGCGATGTTCGCGACCGTCACGTCTTCGACGAACGTGTGCGGCGCGGCCACCACCACCCCCGCGACGGCCTCCGGGTGCATGGCGGCATGCAGCAGGGCGATTGACCCGCCGTCGCTATGGCCGAACAGCACCGGCTTGTCGCGGCGCGCGTCCACGCCCAGGGCGGCGAACAAGGCCGGCAGCACGTCACGCGCCTCGCGGTGCATGAAGTCCACCGGCCACTTTTCCTGCGGCGGACGCGGCGTGGACTGCCCGTAGCCATAACGCGATACCGCCAGCCCGCGGCATCCGGCGGCTTCGCAGACCTGCGCCGGCCAGTCCTTCCACATCGCGACCGAACCCAGGCCTTCGTGCAGGAACACCAGCAACGGCGCCGTGGCGCGCTCGGGCGCGATCCACAGGCATTCCAGGCGCAGCGGCCGGCCGGCGGCGTCGACCTCCGCGAAGGCCGGGCGCAGGCTTGGCGTGCTGATGGCGGCCGCGCCGTTCACAGCGTCGCCTCTTCCAATTGGCGCAGACGGAACCGCTGGATCTTGCCCGTAGCGGTCTTGGGAAGCTCTTCGGTGAAATTGATCTGGCGCGGATACTTGAAGGGCGCAAGATGTTGCTTCACATAGTTTTGCAGCGCGGCGCCCGTGCTGGCGTCCGGTTCGAAACCGGGGCGCAGCACGACGTAGGCCTTGGTCTTGACCAGCCCGTCGTGGTCCGGCACGCCGATCACCGCGGCTTCCAGCACGGCCTCGTGCTGCACCAGGATGTTCTCGACTTCGACCGGCGACACGTACTGGCCGCTGACCTTGATCATGTCGTCGCTGCGGCCCGCATAGGTGTAGTAGCCGTCGGCATCGCAGGTGTATTTATCGCCGCTCTTGAGCCAATCGCCCAGGAAGCATTGGCGTGTCTTGTCGCGGTTGTTCCAGTACATCAGTGCGGCGCTGGGGCCTTTGATGTAGAGATCGCCGATGGCGCCGGGTTCGACCGGCGCGCCGTTCTCGTCGCGCAACTGCACTTCGTAGCCGGGCACGGGCTTGCCGGTGGTGCCGTAGCGCAACTGCCCGCTCTGGTTCGAAATAAAGATGTGCAGCATCTCGGTCGAGCCGATGCCGTCCAGGATTTCACAGCCGAAATGCCGCGTGAAACGTTCGCCGATGTCGCGCGGCAACGCTTCGCCTGCCGACGTGCAGACCCGCATTGCCACCTGCGAGCGCGGCGGCAGGTCGGGCGATGCCAGCATGCTGGCGTATAGCGTGGGCACGCCGTAGAACACGGTGGGGCGGTGCCTGGTCAGGCGCTGGAAGACGGCTTGCGGCGTGGGGCGTTCGCCCATCAGCACCACGGTAGCGCCGACCGACAGGGGGAACGTCAGGCCATTGCCCAGGCCATAGGCGAAGAACAGTTTGGCCGCCGAGAACACCACGTCGTCTTCGCGTATGCCCAATACCGGCTTGGCATACAGTTCGGCCGTGTGCCACAGGTTGCCGTGCGTGTGGACCACGCCTTTGGGCTTGCCCGTGGATCCCGAGGAATACAGCCAGAAGGCGATTTCGTCGGAAAGTGTACGGACGGCGGGCGCGATCGGCGCGGCAGCCAACAGCGCCTCGAACTCCTGGGCATGCACGGGCAGGGCGGCCGTGGGCTGAGACACCACGATGTGTTCGGCATCGGCCGGCGCCTGGGCCAGCGCCGTCTGCAAGACAGGCAATAGCGCGCCCGAGACGAACACGGCGCGCACCCGGCTGTGCGCCAGGATGTAGGCGTAGTCGTCCGCGGTCAGCAGGGTATTGACCGCCACGGGCACCACGCCGGCATGCAGCGCGCCCAGGAACACGACGGGCCAGTCGGCCGTGTCTTGCATCAGCAGCAAAATGCGTTCTTCGCGGCGCAGCCCCAATTGGCGCAGGGCGCCCGCCATGCGGGCGACCCGTTCGGCCAGTTCGCCGTAGCTCAACTGCCGGGTGTCGTCGATATAGGCGGCCTTGGCGGCCCGGGGCGCATTCAGCGCGGCCAGGTAACTGGCGAAATTGAGTTCGGCGGGGCAGGTGTTCACGGTTGTCTCCTGATGTCCTGGTGGGGGGCCATGGCGCTGTCTTTTTTCCGCTGCACCGTGTCAAGGCACGGCGCGCGGGGGTTATTGCGCGCGCGGGGGCGAGGGCCTAGCTGTCGGGCCGGGTGAATTCAATGGCGCCGCCGGGCAGCAGGTACAGCACCAGCGCGCGTCCTTGCGTGACAGTCGGGCGATGCGCGCTGCCTGGGCCGTAGACCAGCCAGCCGGCGCCATGCCCATCGAACCGCGCGTCGGCGGTCAGCGGCATGATCAAATCGATTTCACCGTTGGGATGGGCGTGGTGGGGGCCCGCCAGGTCGTCCATGTCGACGACGTCCACCGAACAGCCGGCCAGGTCTTCGGCGGGCTTGATCACGCGGCCATAGCGGATGCCGCCGCCTTCTCGATTGCACATCCAGCCGTCGGCCACGCCCTGTTTACAGGCGGCGAAGATGTTCTGGTACAGGGCGCTTTGCGGGCCGGCTTCGCGGTTCAGCCGCGCCGCCAGCCCATCGTCCAGCGGCTGGCCCGACAGCAGGCGCGTGGCCTCGCGCATCAGGGCATGGAATTGATCTGGCGTGCTCACCGGGACTCCTCCTTTACACTGTCGGCGCCTAAGACGCGGCATGAAATCAAGTGCTGCTTTTTTGCACACCTAGGCGGCTCGGAACTGCTTTGAGGAAAAATAGTGCTTCCATCGAATTGGGTCAAGCACTATAGTGCATAAAACTGGGCTTATCAGGGTATTTGCGGAGTCAGCCAAAACATGAATCAAGCGCTAGACGCGGCGCCATCCGAACCCAGGCGGGAAGCTTTCCTGGTGGCATTGGGCGAGCGGGTGCGCCGCCTGCGGGCCATACGCGGCATGACGCGCAAGGGCCTGTCCCAGGTCACCGGCGTGTCCGAGCGCCATCTGGCCAATCTCGAGCACGGCGTGGGCAACGCCTCGATCCTGGTGCTGCTGCAGATCGCCCGCGCATTCAACTGCGCGCTGGCCGAACTGGTCGGCGACGTCACCACGGAATCGCCCGACTGGCTGCTGATCCGGGAGTTGCTCAGTGGCCGCACGGAATCCGACCTGCAGCGGGCCCGCGAGGCCCTGACCCAGCTGTTCGGCGTGGGGGCGGGCGCGCAACGTCCCAACCGCACGCAACGGGTGGCGCTGATCGGGCTGCGCGGCGCCGGCAAATCCACGTTGGGCCAGATGCTGGCCGACGACCTGGGCTTCCCCTTTGTCGAGCTGAACCGCGAGATCGAACGCGTGGCCGGGTGCAGCATCCTGGAAATCCATAATCTCTACGGTCCCAATGCCTACCGCCGCTACGAACGCCGCGCGCTGGAAGAGGCCGTGCAGATCTATCCGGAAATGGTGCTGGCCACGCCCGGCGGACTGGTCTCGGAACCGGCCACGCTGAACCTGCTGCTGGCGCATTGCTATACGGTCTGGCTGCGCGCGACGCCCGAAGAACACATGGGCCGGGTGATGGCCCAGGGCGATTTCCGCCCCATGTCGGGCAACAACGAAGCGATGTCCGACCTGAAGCGCATCCTGGCGGGGCGCGAAGCGTTCTACGCCAAGGCGGACCTGACCTGGGTGACCAGCAACCTGGAGGTGCAGGAGAGCTTCGCCGGTTTGCGCACCCAGGTCCGCAAAGCCTGCGGCCTGCCGTTATAGCTGCTTGTAGCGGCGAAGCCGCCCTTGCCCGGCGGCCGCCGCACCCACGATGCCCATGAAGGCCGCCCGACGAGGCGGCCTTTTCACGTCCGGCGGCGGATTCGCACCCCGACAGTGAATCTGCACTTTTATGCATGTCTTGCTTGACGCGTATTTTTTCCTGCACTAATCTGCACAATAATTCATGTGATGCAGTATTTTTCCTGTCCAGCAGGGCGTACGAGGAGACACACCATGAGCAGCACCATCAACCGGGTCGATTTCCGGACGCAACCCGAGCGCTACCGCCATTGGCGCCTGACGTTCGACGGCCCGGTCGCCACGCTGGCCATGGATGTGGCCGAAGACGGCGGCCTGCGTCCGGGCTACAAGCTGAAGCTGAACTCCTACGACCTGGGCGTGGACATCGAACTGCACGACGCCTTGCAGCGCATCCGCTTCGAACATCCCGAAGTGCGCAGTGTGGTCGTGACCAGCATGAAAGACCGCATTTTCTGTTCCGGCGCCAATATCTTCATGCTGGGCCTGTCCTCGCACGCCTGGAAGGTCAACTTCTGCAAGTTCACCAATGAAACCCGCAACGGCATCGAAGACGCCAGCCGCCATAGCGGCCTGAAGTTCATCGCGGCGCTGAACGGCGCCTGCGCCGGCGGCGGGTATGAATTGGCGTTGGCCTGCGACGAGATCCTGCTGGTCGATGACCGCTCGTCTTCCGTGGCGCTGCCCGAAGTGCCGCTGCTGGGCGTGCTGCCCGGCACGGGGGGGCTGACCCGCGTGACCGACAAGCGCCGCGTGCGCCACGACCACGCCGACATCTTCTGCACGCTGGTCGAAGGCGTGCGCGGCCAGCGCGCCAAGGACTGGCGCCTGGTGGACGACGTGATCAAGCCCGCGCGCTTCGAGGCTGCCGTGCGGGAACGGGCGCTGGCGCTGGCCGAGGGTAGCGACCGTCAGCCCGGCGAGCAGGGCATTGCGTTGACGCCGCTGCAGCGCACCGAAAGCGCGGACCGTCTTTCATACCAATACGTCGACATCCAGCTGGATCGGGAAAAGCGCCAAGCCACCTGGACCGTGCGCGCCCCGCAAGGTCCCGTGGAATCCGAGTTGGCGGACATCATTGCCGCCGGGGCCGCCTGGTGGCCGCTGCAAATGGCGCGCGAACTGGACGACGCCATCCTGTCCATGCGCACCAATGAACTGGATATCGGCACCTGGGTCCTGAAGACGGAAGGCGATGCGCAGGCCGTGCTGGCCGCCGATGCCGCGCTGCAACGTCATGCCGGCCATTGGTTCGTGCGCGAAACCGCCGGCATGCTGCGCCGCACGCTGGCGCGCCTGGACGTGACGTCGCGCAGCCTGTTCGCCTTGATCGAGCCGGGTTCCTGCTTTGTCGGCACATTGCTGGAACTGGCGCTGGCGGCGGACCGCAGCTACATGCTGGACAGCGAAGACGAATCCGCGCCCGCGCAGATCGTGGTGGGCGAACGCAACTTCGGCGCGTATCCGCTGGTGAACGGCCAAAGCCGTCTGCAGCGCCGCTTTTATGAAGAGGCCGCGCCGCTGGAAGCCGTGCGTGCGCGCGCCGGGCAACGCCTGTCGGCCGCCGATGCGCTGGCCCTGGGTCTGGTGACCTTCGCGCCCGACAGCATCGACTGGGACGACGAGGTGCGGATGGTGCTGGAGGAACGGCGCGCGTTGTCGCCCGACGCCCTGACCGGCCTGGAGGCGAACCTGCGCTTCGGCGGCCACGAAACGATGGAAACCCGCATCTTCGGCCGCCTCACCGCGTGGCAGAACTGGATTTTCAACCGTCCCAATGCGGCCGGCGACAAGGGCGCGCTGAAGCTATACGGCAAGGGCGAACAGGCCGCGTTCGACTGGAACCGGGTCTGATAAAGAACAAGGAGCGAGACAATGTCTGGAATCAACTACACCGATAAGATCCCCAATAACGTCAACCTGTCCGGCGACCGCACCTTGCAACGCGCGTTGGAACATTGGCAGCCGAACTACCTGCAATGGTGGCAGGACATGGGGCCCGACGGCTCGCACGGCTTCGACGTCTACCTGCGCACCGCGGTCAGCGTCGAGCCCGATGGCTGGGCCAACTTCAACCACGTCCGCATGCCCGATTACCGCTGGGGCATCTTCCTGGCGCCGCAGGACGGACAGCGCAAGATCCATTTCGGCGAGAACATGGGACGCGACGTCTGGCAGGACGTGCCGGGCGAACACCGTGCCAACCTGCGCCGCATCATCGTCACGCAGGGCGACACCGAACCGGCTTCGATCGAACAGCAGCGCCACCTGGGACTGACTGCGCCGTCGCAGTACGACCTGCGCAACCTGTTCCAGATCAACGTCGAAGAAGGGCGCCACTTGTGGGCGATGGTGTACCTGCTGCACCGCTACTTCGGCCGCGACGGACGCGAAGAGGCCGATGCGCTCTTGCAGCGCAGTTCGGGCGATTCCGACAATCCGCGCATTCTTGGCGCGTTCAACGAGAAGACACCGGACTGGCTGGCCTTCTACATGTTCACCTACTTCACCGACCGCGACGGAAAATTCCAGCTGTGCGCGTTGGCCGAATCCAGTTTCGATCCCCTGGCCCGCACCACCAAATTCATGCTGACCGAAGAAGCGCACCACATGTTCGTGGGCGAATCGGGCATCTCGCGCGTGATCCAGCGCACCTGCGAAGTGATGAACCAACTGAAGATGGATGACCCGGAAAGCGTGCGCGCCGCTGGCGTGATCGACCTGCCGACCATCCAGCGCTACCTGAACTTCCACTACAGCGTCACCATCGACCTGTTTGGCGCGGACCAATCGTCCAACGCCGCGATCTTCTACGGGTCGGGGCTGAAGGGCCGTTACGAGGAATCCAAGCGCACCGACGACCACCAACTGAAGAACGACACCTATCGCGTGCTGACCGTGAACAACGGCAAGCTGAACGAGATTGAAGTGCCCATGCTGAACGCCTTGAACGAAGTGCTGCGCGATGACTTCATCCGCGATTCCGTGGCCGGCATCGGGCGCTGGAACAAGGTCATCGAGAAAAGCGGCATTCCGTTCCGTCTGCACGTGCCGCACAAGGCGTTCAACCGCCAGATCGGCACCTTGGCCGGCATCCGCATGTCGCCCGAAGGCGAGATCCTGTCGGAAGCCCAATGGCAGGCCAACAGCCACAAGTGGCTGCCCACGCCAGAGGACCGCGCGTTCGTCGCGTCGCTGATGGGACGCGTCACGGAGCCCGGCAAGTTCGCCAACTGGATCGCGCCCCCCGTCATGGGCATCAACCGCCAGCCCGTGAATTTCGATTACGTCCGTTTCAACTAAGGCGACAGGGCGGCGTGCTGGCATGCCGCCCGCCAGCGCATTGGGAAGACTGCGATGAACGCCCCACTACCCGTACAAGTGCTGAAGCAGCATCTGATCGATCCCGAGATCTGCATCCGCTGCAACACCTGTGAAGAGACCTGTCCGGTCGACGCCATCACCCACGACTCGAACAATTACGTGGTGGACCCTGATATCTGCAACGGCTGCATGGCCTGCGTGCCGCCATGCCCCACGGGGTCGATCGACAACTGGCGGCTGGTGCTGCGCGCCGACGCGTATTCGGTGCAAGATCAACTGAGCTGGGAGGAATTGCCTTTGGAAAAGGCGTTGCCGGCAACGCCCGAGACCGGTGGCGGCGTGGAACCCGCCGCGGCCGTGCCCGATGCCGCCGCCGTGTCATCTCTGGCGCCTGCCACTTCGTTTTCGCAGGCCGGCGCGTCGGTGCCGCCGTGGTCCGCGGCGCACCCCTACGTCAACCTGTACACGCACAAGACGCCGATGACGGCCACCGTCGTGGGTAACTACCGCGTGACTGGCGCCGACACCGAAAGCGATATCCATCACATCGTGCTGGATTTCGGTGAGCTGCCGTTTCCGGTGCTGGAAGGGCAATCCATCGGGATCCTGCCGCCGGGCGTCGATGCGCAGGGGCGGCCGCATCACGCGCGCCAGTATTCGCTGGCCAGTCCGCGCGATGGCGAACGCGCGGGCTACAACAACCTGTCGCTGACGGTGAAGCGTGTGACGGAAGACCATGGCGGCGTCGCCGCGCATGGGGTGTGTTCGAACTACCTGTGCGATCTGGCCAAGAACGACACCGTGCAGGTGATAGGCCCATTCGGCCATACGTTCCTGATGCCGAACCATCCCCGCGCCAATCTGATCATGATCTGCACGGGCACGGGCTCGGCGCCGATGCGCGCAATGACCGAACGCTACCGCCGCCGCATCGGCACCGGAGAAAACGGCCGTCTGATGCTGTTCTTCGGCGCCCGCACCGAACGCGAACTGCCGTATTTCGGCCCGTTGATGAAGCTGCCTCGCGACTTCATCGACATCAACCTGGCGCTCTCTCGCGAGCCGGGGCAACCCAAGCGCTACGTGCAGGACCTGATCCGCGAACGCGGCCCCCAAGTACGCGACCTTCTGTCAGACCGCAACACCTGCATTTACGTCTGTGGCCTGAAAGGCATGGAAGTCGGCGTGCTGGACGCCTTGCGCGACGTGACGGTGCAATCGGGGCAGGATTGGTCTATCCTGCATGATGTGCTGCGCCGCGAAGGGCGCCTGCATTTCGAGACGTACTGAATCCTATAACTTGAGCGTGACACACGTGAAAAACGGCGCGCCATGGCGCGCCGTTTGCGTTGGTCAGGGGGAAAACCAAAGATGAAGTTCGCCGATTTCAAGGACGGCATGTTGATCAAGGCTGGCCCGGTCACCATCACCGAGGCCGAAATCCTGGAGTTCGCACGCAAGTTCGATCCCCAATGGTTCCACACCGACCCCCAACGGGCCGCGGAAGGGCGTTGGGGCGGGCTGATCGCCAGTGGCTGGCATACCTGCGCGCTGGCCATGCGCATGGCAGTGGACGCCGCCCTGCATGATTCCGAATCGTTCGGGTCTCCTGGCCTGGGCGAAGTGCGCTGGCGCACCCCGGTGCGGCCAGGCGACACCTTGCGCCTGGAAGCGCGGGTCCAGGGCGCGCGCACGTCGTCCTCGCGTCCCGACCTGGGCATCATCACGTGGGCGTGGACCGTCATCAACCAGCACGACGAAGGCGTGCTGGAATTGGACGCGACGAGCCTGTTCGACTTGTCAGGCGAAAACTAAGCACCGGGGGGGCGCTTGTTCGCCCCGCCCGATCCGCGCCGCCCGCAACCGTAGCGCCTTCAGCGCTTTCAGCGCTTGGCGCCCCGCTTCAAAATGCTTGCCGCGTCGGGGCCGACCGCCGTCTTCCATGCCTGCACCGAATCCGCAGCGGCATCCCGCAGCGCACGGCGCACGGCGGACGGCACCGTGGTATTGATCGCGAC
The DNA here is from genome assembly GCF_057334215.1 of Achromobacter maghribensis. NCBI lineage: Bacteria > Pseudomonadati > Pseudomonadota > Betaproteobacteria > Burkholderiales > Alcaligenaceae > Achromobacter > Achromobacter maghribensis. Next base: position 142,110 of record NZ_JBHFII010000054.1, read on the forward strand.
GCCGTTCTTGCGCATGTTGGCGTAGTTCTGTTGCAGGCGGCCCTCGATGCGCTTCCATTGCTCGGTTTCCGTCTGCGCCGCGGCTTGGTCGATGGCGCGCCGTGACCGCTCGTCCAGCGCCTGATAAGCCTGCAGATTCATCGTTGCGACGGAAATCGGCATCGCATAGTTGATCTCGGCGAAGTGGGGCAGGTGTTCCCAGAGTTTTCGTCCGGCTCCCCCGTCGCCAGACGAGAGCACGGCGTTCACGTCGCCGGCAACGATGCGCGGCATGGCGTCGGCAAACGAAATGTTCTCCGCGCGGGCCCCGGCCTTTCGCATCACTTCCTGCGACGTCGCGTCATACGTGCGGATGCTCAGGCCCTTCAGCGCCGCCAGGCCATCGATCTTCTGTTTGGACCAGATGCCGGAAGCGGGCCACGGCGTGGTGTAGAGCAGTTTCTGTCCATGGGCCGCCAGCAACTTTTCGTAGGCGGGCCGCGCGGCCTTGTTCAGGTTGCGCGCCTTGGCCAGCGAGTCCGCCAGGAACGGCAGGGACGACACGCCGAACAAGGGATATTTCGTGGCCAGCGCGCCGGCGAACGCATCGCCGGCATCCACTTTTCGGGTTTCCACGGCGTCGATCATGTCGCCGGATTTAATGCCCTTGGACGCGTCGTAGGTGGCGTCGATGACCACGTTGCCTGCCGATTTCGCACGGACCAGCTCCGCGAAGGTAGACACGCCTTGCCCCGGCATGGACGTCGCCGGGTATTCAGTGGTCATCGTCAGGGTAGTGACGGCATAGGCGCCATGGCCGACAAAGGCCAGGGTAAGACCCGCCATCAGGCGGAGGGATGAGCGGACGTGCATTCGCGACTCCAGGTCGGGGAAAGTGCACAAAGCGTACGGCGTGTGCAAGCCCGCGCCTATACGGGCTAACGGCAATGCGCCCCGCGATGTATCGCCGTTCAGTTCATCGAAGGCAAAAAAAACCGCCCCAAGGGGCGGTTTTGTCGGCGATGGCCGGTCAGGCGATCAATAGAACGCCTGGATGCCGGTCTGCGCGCGGCCCAGGATCAGGGCGTGCACGTCATGGGTGCCTTCGTAGGTGTTGACCACTTCCAGGTTCACCAGGTGGCGGGCCACGCCGAACTCGTCGGAAATGCCGTTGCCGCCCAGCATGTCGCGGGCCAGGCGGGCGATGTCCAGCGCCTTGCCGCAAGAGTTGCGCTTCATGATCGACGTGATTTCGACGGCGGCGGTGCCTTCGTCCTTCATGCGGCCCAGACGCAGGCAGCCTTGCAGGGCCAGCGTGATTTCGGTCTGCATGTCGGCCAGCTTCTTCTGGATCAGCTGGTTGGCGGCGAGCGGGCGGCCGAACTGCTTGCGATCCAGCGTGTACTGGCGAGCCGTGTGCCAGCAGGCTTCAGCGGCGCCGACAGCGCCCCAGGCGATGCCGTAGCGGGCGGAATTCAGGCAGGTGAACGGACCTTTCAGGCCGGACACGCCAGGCATCATCTGGTCTTCCGAGATCTCGACTTCGTCCATGACGATTTCGCCGGTGATCGACGCGCGCAGGCCGACCTTGCCGTGGATGGCCGGGGCCGACAGGCCCTTCATGCCCTTTTCCAGGATGAAGCCGCGGATCTTGCCGTCGAACTCGCCGCCGACGCACTTGGCCCACACGACGAACACGTCGGCGATGGGGGAGTTGGTGATCCACATCTTGTTGCCGGAAACCTTGTAGCCGTCGGACGTCTTGACGGCGCGGGTTTCCATGCCGCCGGGGTCGGAACCGTGGTTGGGTTCGGTCAGGCCGAAGCAGCCGATCCATTCGCCGCGCGCCAGCTTGGGCAGGTACTTCTGCTTTTGTGCTTCGCTGCCGAATTCGTTGATCGGCACCATGACCAGCGACGACTGCACGCTCATCATCGAGCGGTAGCCGGAGTCGATGCGTTCGACTTCGCGGGCGATCAGGCCGTAGCTGACGTAGTTCATGCCAGCGCCGCCGTAGGCTTCAGGGATGGTGGCGCCCAACAGGCCGAGTTCGCCCATTTCCGAGAAGATTTCCGGATCGGTCTTCTCGTTGCGGAAGGCGTTCAGCACGCGGGGGGCAAGCTTGTCCTGCGAATAGGCATAGGCGGCGTCGCGCACCATGCGTTCTTCTTCGGTCAGTTGCTGGTCCAGCAACAGGGGATCTTGCCATTGAAAAGAAGGATTCGAGGACATGCTGGGTCTCCGCTATGGATTTCCGTATTCGGAATCTAGAAAGTTTAAACCTAAAATAATTCGGGCGGCAAGTTGGGGTTTGCACGGCAACGCGCAAGCGTGTTGCCGGCCGCGCCGCCCGGTCTGGTATCAGTGCTGGGCTTTGAGCGCCGCGTCGCGGATTTTTTCCAAGGTCGTCGACGGGGTGATGGTTTCCGGATCGATGAAGCAATGCAGAATCGCCGGTTTGCCGCTGGCCAGCGCCCGTTCGAAAGCCGGGCCGAATTGTTCGGTGGTTTCGACCCGTTCGCCGTGGCCGCCGAAGGCGCGCGCGTAATCGGCAAAGTCCGGGTTCTTCAGTTCGGTCGCGGACACGCGGCCGGGGTAGTGCTTTTCCTGGTGCATGCGGATGGTGCCGTACATGCCGTTGTCGACCAGCACCACGATGATGGGCAGGTCGTACTGAACGGCCGTGGCGAATTCCTGGCCGTGCATCAGGAAGCAGCCGTCGCCGGCAAAGCAGACGACGGTCTTGTCGGGCCACACGCGCTTGGCGCCAACCGCCGCCGGCAGGCCGTAGCCCATCGAGCCCGACGTGGGCGCCAGTTGCGTGCCGAAACGGGTGAAGCGGTGGAAGCGGTGCAGCCACGTGGCGTAGTTGCCAGCGCCGTTGGTCATGATGGCGTCGGCCGGCAGCGTCTTTTCCAGATAGGCCATGACCTGGCCCATTTGCAGCGCGCCCGGCGTGGTGATGGCGTCCGGGTTGCTCCATTTCAGGTACGACTCGCGCATGGCTTGCGTGCCTTCGGCCCACACGGGCTTGGCCGGCGCCTTCAGGCCGGCCAGCGACGCGGCGAACGAGGCGGGCGACGTGTTGATGGCCAGGTTGGCGCGGTACACGCGGCCCAGTTCGGCGGTGTCGGGATGCACGTGCACGAGCTTTTGCTTCGGCACCGGGATGTCCAGCAGCGTATAGGCCTGGCTGGGGTTTTCCGACATGCGGCCCCCCACCAGCAGAATCAGGTCGGCGTCGGCCACGCGCTTGAGCAGCGCCGGGTTGATGCCCAGGCCCACGTCGCCGATGAAGCAGGGGTGGTCGGCCGGGAACAGCATCTGGCGGCGGAAAGACACCGCCGTGGGCAACGCATGGCGCTGCGCGAAGTCGGCAAACTGCTGCACCGCGCGGGCATCCCAGCGCGTGCCGCCCAGGATGGCGACCGGATTCTTGGCGCCAGCCAGCAGTTTTTCCAGATCGGCCAATTGGCCGGCCGTGGGGGCGGATTCAATCAATTCGTAACGCGGGGCGTCGGCCACCTTGGCGGCTTCGACCAGCATGTCTTCGGGCAGCGCGATCACGACGGGACCGGGGCGGCCCGACGTGGCAATATGGAAGGCGCGCGAGATCAGTTCGGGAATGCGTTCGACCTGGTCGATCTCGGTGACCCACTTGGCCTGCGTGCCGAACACGGCGCGGTAGTCCATTTCCTGGAAGGCTTCGCGTTCGCGCATGCCGCGTTCGATCTGGCCCACGAACAGGATCAGGGGGGTGGAGTCCTGCTTGGCGATGTGCACGCCGGCCAGCGCGTTGGACGCGCCCGGGCCACGGGTCACCATGCAGATGCCGGGTTCGCCGGTCAGCTTGCCGTGCGCGTCGGCCATCATGGCCGCGCCGCCTTCCTGACGGCACACCGTCACTTTGATATCCGCGTCATGCAGGCCGTCCAGCACCGCCAGGTAGCTCTCGCCGGGAACGCAGAAAACGTGTTTGACGCCCTGGGCGACCAGTTGGTCGACCAGAATGTGACCGCCAAGGCGGGAATCTTGCTGGAGCATGGTGGGGTGTCGTGGGTAGCCGAGGATAAGACTCCCGAGGATATGTGCCCTGGCCGCACAACGCAATTGATAAAATTGCACAATCTATTGATCCCCCGGCACGTAGTGCCCTGTTGCGCCGCCGCAAGCGGCGCGCCCGGCCCAGGCCGGTTTCAGGCTGTCCCCGCCCCATGAGAAACGGCATTCCCAATCTGAGCGCGCTACAGGCGTTCGAAGCATCGGCCCGGCTGGGCAGTTTTTCCCGCGCCGCCGAGGAACTGTCCCTGACGCATAGCGCCGTCTACCGGCAGGTGGCCAGCCTGGAATCCCGGTTGGGGGTGCAGCTGTTCACCCGGGTGCGGCGGCGGATCGTGCTGACGGACCATGGGGCGGAATACGCCGGCCGGATCCGTCACCATCTGGACCAGATCGAAAAAGACACGTTCGGGCTGGTCAGCCGCACCGGCATGGGCCGCAGCATCCATATCGCGGTGGTGCCCACGCTGGCCACCACGTGGCTGATCCCGCGGCTGGCGGATTTCCAGCGGGAACACGCGGACATCACCGTCAGCTTGTCGGTGCGCACCTTGCCGTTCCAGTTCAAGGATCAGCCGTTTGACGGCGCGCTCTACCATGGCGACGGCCTGTGGCCCGGCACCCAGGGCGGGCTGCTGTTTCCCGAACGCGAATTGGTGCCGGTATGCGCGCCCGAGCTTGCGGCCCGGGCGGCGTTGGCGGCGGACACCGGTGTCAGCGCGCTGGCGGGCATGACCCACCTGCATCTGGCGTCGCGGCCGGACGCCTGGCGGCAGTGGTACGGCGCCAACAGTCATCTATATGGTCCGCAGGCGGCGGGCGGGCCCCGCTACGAACTCTTCACGATGGTGATGGCGGCAGTGCAGGCCGGGCTGGGCGTCGGCTTGATGCCGCGCTTCCTGGCGCAACCGGCTCTGGACCAGGGCACGCTCAAGATGCCGGTGCCCCAGTCGTTGACGGTCAGCCAGGGTTACTACTTTGGTTATCCGCAGCGCAGCGAGCGTTCCGACGCGCTCAAGCTCTTCGAAAGCTGGCTGAAGTCCGCCGCCGCGGGCGTTGGGGAAAGGTGAACCGCATGTCAGACGCCCGTCCACCGCTGGCTTCCCAAGCCGATATTGATGCTTTCATCGACGCTGTCTGGCTGGAGGATGGCCTGTCGGCGAACACGCTGGCCGCCTATCGCCGCGACCTGACCGGGTTTGCGCGCTGGCTGGAAGACCCGCAGGCCTACGCCCGTGAAATGGCCGACCGCTACGGCGACGCCGGCAACGCCCTGCCTGCCGCGGGGCCGGCCAAACCTCTGAACGAGGCCCAGAAGGCCGACATCGAAGCCTGGTTTGCTTTCCGCCACGAAGAAACCCGCCCCACCACGGCCAACCGCCGGCTGGCCGCGCTACGCCGCTTTTACGCCTGGGCCTTGCGCGAACATCGCGCCGACCGCGACCCCTGCCTGACGCTCATCGCCGCCAAACAGCCGCCGCGCCTGCCCAAGACCTTGTCTGAACAGCAGGTGGATGCCTTGCTGCGGGCGCCTGATCTGGGCCAGCCGCGCGGCGTACGCGATCGTGCCATGCTGGAAACGCTGTATGCCACCGGCCTGCGGGTCTCGGAACTGGTAAGCGTGCGCGCGCTGGATGTCAGCCTGAACGAAGGCGTGGTGCGCGTCGTGCTGGGCAAGGGCGGCAAGGACCGCCTGGTGCCGCTGGGCGCCGAAGCGGCGCATTGGATCGACCAGTACCTGAAGACCGCCCGCCCCGAGCTGGCGGCCGGGCGTCAAAGCGATGCGCTGTTCATCACCGGCCGCGCCGAAGCGATGTCGCGCCAGGCCTTCTGGCAACTGGTGAAGAAATATGCGCTGCTGGCCGACATCCACGCGCCGCTTTCGCCGCATGTGCTGCGTCATGCGTTCGCCACCCACTTGTTGAATCACGGCGCCGACCTGCGCGTGGTGCAGATGCTGCTGGGCCATGCCGACATTTCCACCACGCAGATCTACACCCATGTGGCGCGCGAACGCCTGAAGGCGCTGCACGCCGCGCATCACCCGCGCGGCTAGCCGCGTTCGCCCGCTGCCTTACACTTTTCGTTTTTTCCGATTGACGCCGACCCATGAGCAAAGCCCGCCACGTTTCTGAAACGCCCGCCACCCAGTTGCTGAAGCAGAACAAGGTGGCCTACACGGAACACACCTACGACTACGTGGACCACGGCGGCGCCGGCGAAGCGGCGCGGCAGCTGGGCCTGGATCCGCATGCGGTGGTCAAGACGCTGGTGATGGAAGACGAATCCGCCAAGCCGCTGATCGTGGTCATGCACGGCGACCGCGAGGTCTCCACCAAGAACCTGGCGCGTCAGGCGGGCTTGAAAAAGGTCGAGCCGTGCAAGCCCGAGGTGGCGCAGCGGCATTCCGGTTACCAGGTCGGCGGCACGTCGCCGTTCGGCACGCGCAAGAAAATGCCGGTGTGGGTCGAAGCCGACGTGCTGACCTACCCCGTGGTCTATATCAACGGCGGCCGGCGGGGTTACCTGATCGGCATCGACCCCAACGTGCTGGTCACGGTGCTGGGCGCAAAGCCGGTGTCGGTGGCGCTGGAATAAAGCGGGCGTGCGGCTCAGGCGCTGACCAGCGCCCACAACGTTTCGGCAACCGGCGCCATGTCGCTCGGTTGCCTGAACAGGCAGATCTCAAGCGGGATGTCCCATTCCGGTCCACCGGCGCGAACCAGCTTGCCGTCTTGCAAGTCTTCATGCACCAGCATGTCCGGAAGCCAAGCGATGCCGCGGCCCTGGATCGCCATGGACCGCAGCAGCGTGGCGTGCGGTCCGACAAAGCCGGTCTGGATGCGATCGGCGTGCATCGGCTTGTATCGCAATTGGCTGGCCACGATGCGGCCCAGCCCGGACGTCGACCCATAGGCCAGGAACGGCACGGCGTCGTCGCCATCCAGGCGATGCGCCGGTTCGCCCCGGGCGTCCAAGGCCGGCGCGCTGACGGGCACCAGCACGTCGGCGCCCAGGCACACCTTGGGATAGGCGAATTCATCCAGTCGGCTGGCGACCTGAGGATGACGGTGGCACAGCAGGAACTGCACGCGACGCTGCGCCATCAAGTCTTCGCAAGCCTGGAAATTGTCGGACATCATCTGGATGGCGCCGACTTCCATGCTGGTTTCCAGCTGCGTCAGCCATTTCGGAAAGAACGACAACGCCAGCAGATGCGTCGCGGCAAAGCGCAGGCTGGCGCCATGCTGCGCGTGGGCGGCCATGGCCTTGATGCGCGCGGCTTCCAGGTCGGCCATCACCTGCTTGAGCAGCGGCAGGAATTTCTGGCCCGCCGCGGTCAGCTCAGTGGGGTGGGTGCTGCGGTCGAACAGGTCGGCGCCCACCCATTCCTCCAGCGCGCGGATGTGCCGGCTGAATGCCGGCTGCGCGATGGCGCGCGCTTCCGCCGCGCGCGAAAAGCTGCCTGTCTCGGCCAGGGCGCAAAAGTCCTCCAGCCAATTCATGTCCAAAGGTCGATTTCCGGGTCCCATGAGGTGTGTGCGCCGCAGCAAAAATAATTCTATGCAATTCGAGTATTGGACGGCCGCAAGGGGCTACCGCGATCATAAAGCCATTCCCCCACGCACAAGACACGGAGACGCAGCATGCCTTCCATCTCGAATTACCGGGGCATCATCCCGGCAATTTCCTGCCCCTTCACCGCCGACCACCGCATCGACGAGCCGGCGCTTCGCCGCGTGGCGTCGTGGCTGGCCGGCCATGATGGCGTGGTTGCCGTCATGACCAATGGCCACACCGGCGAGGTGTTTTCCCTGACTCCGTCCGAACGCACGCAGGTCACCCGTATCGTGGCCGACGAGCTGCGCGGCAAGCTGCCGGTGATTTCGTCGATTGTGTGCGAAGGCATCGCCGAGGCCACGGAACATGCCCGCGCCGCGCGCGAAGCGGGCGCCGCCGCGCTGGACGTCATGCCGCCCCATCATTGGCTGCGCTTTGGTTTCACGCCGGGGCATGCGCTGGATTATTTCGACGCCATTCACCGCGCCGCGCCCGACCTGGATCTGGTGTGCCACGTGTATCCCGCGTGGACGCGCGCCTCGTATTCGTCGCAACTGCTGGCTGACCTGGCCCGCCTGCCTTACGTGCAGGCGTTCAAGGTGGGCCAGCGCGACATGAACAAGTATGCCCGCGACATCCAGGCGCTGCGCGACGCCGATGCGTCCAAGGCCATCCTGACCTGCCACGACGAATACCTGCTGGCCTCGATGGTGCAGGGCGTGGACGGCGCGCTGGTCGGCTTCGCCACCTTCATCCCGCAACTCATCATTGACCTGTGGGAGGCCGTCAAGGCGGGCGACCTGAAACGCGCCCAGCAGGTGCAGGCGCTGATCACGCCGCTGAAAGACGCGGTCTACGGCGGCGGCGAGCCCACCGGCGAAGCGCATGCCCGCATGAAGGCCGGCATGTACCTGGCCGGGGTGCTGGACAACGCCACCGTGCGGCCGCCCACCGAGGCGCCCGGAGATGCGGACATGGACGCACTGCGCGCGGCGCTGTCGAACGCGAAGTTGCTGGCGCGCTAGCACCGATTGCGCGCGTGGCGGCACGCAAGCAGGCGGATGGCCCCGCGCCATACCGCCGCACGATGCCGCAACGGATAATCAATAAGAGGAGACAAGTCATGCAAAAAAGAACCATGTTGCGCGGCCTGGTTGCGCTGTGCGTTGGTCTTGCCGGCGGCGGGGTGCAGGGTCTGGCCCAGGCCCAGGACAGCTATCCGTCGCACCAGGTCCGGTTTGTGATTCCCTTTCCGCCGGGCGGCACGCTGGACATGCTGGGCCGCGATCTGGCCCAGAAGCTCAGCGAACAGACGGGGCAAACGTTCATCGTGGAAAACCGCTCGGGCGGCAACGGCATCATCGGCGCCGACGTGGTGGCCAAGTCGCCGGCCGATGGCTACACCCTGCTGTTCAACGCGTCGACCTTCACCACCGCGCCGATGACGATGAAGTCGGTGCCTTACGACGTCGACAAGAACTTTGTGCCGGTGGCCATGGCGGGCAAGGCGCCGTTGTCCTTGTCCGTGAAAAAAGACCTGCCCGTGACGGACCTGGCCGGCCTGCTGACGTATGCCAAGCAGAACCCTGGCAGCCTGACTTTTGCCGTGGGTTCGATCGGGTCGGCCGGCCATCTGGCCACGGAACTGCTCAAGCGCCAAGGCGGTCTGGATTACACGGTGATCCCGTATCGCGGCACATCGCCCGCGCTGCAAGACCTGGTGGGCGGGCGTATCGACGGCTTCATCGACCCGGTGCTGGGCGCGGTGTCGTACTACAAAAGCGGCATGCTGAAGATACTGGCCGTGACGTCCGAAGCGCGCTTGCCCAACTTGCCTGACGTGCCCACGGTCAGCGAAATCTTGCCGGGGTATCAGTTCTATAGCTGGTACGGGCTGTGGGCGCCGGCCGGCACGCCCCCGGCCGTTGTCGAGAAGTTGAACGCCGAGGTCAACAAGGCCTTGTCCTCGGGCATGACGGCCAAGTACGAACAGCTGGGGGTGACGTTGACGCCGGGCTCCGCCGGTGCGTTCGCGCAATTCCAGAAAGACGACATGGCGCGCTCGCGGAAGATCGTGCAAGAGGGGCGCATCCATGTCGAATGAGCACAGCGCTGGCCTGGCCGTGGTCACCGGCGCCACGGGCGGCATCGGCCTTGCCATCGTGCAGCATCTGCTGAAGGCGGGGTGGCAGGTGGCGGGCCTGGATATCGGGGCAGCCGTGGCGCGGCACGATGCCTATCGCCACATCACGGTTGATCTGTGCGACGAAGCGGCCACGCGGCGCGCGCTGGACACGCTGAAGGATGCGCGCGCGCTGGTTCATGCCGCGGGCATATTGCGGGTCGGACCCTTGGCGCGGATGGCCCCGGCAGATGGCGAGCGCATGTGGAAGCTGCACGTGGATGTTGCCGTTCGCCTGGCGCAGATCCTGGCGCCCGAGATGGCCGCGCGCGGCGACGGCCGCGTGGTGCTGATCGGCAGCCGCGTGGCGCAGGGCATGCCGGGTCGCAGCCAGTACGCCGCGTCCAAGGCCGCGCTGGTGGCATTGGCGCGCAGCTGGGCCGCCGAGCTGGCGCCCCAGGGCGTGACGGTGAACGTGGTGTCGCCGGCGGCCACGCAGACGGCCATGCTGGATGATCCGGCGCGCGCGGCCAGCGCGCCGCGCATGCCGCCGATCGGCCGGCTGATCCAGCCCGGGGAAATCGCGGCGCTGGTGCAATTCCTGATGTCGCGCGAGGCGGCAGCGATCACCGGGCAGGACATCGCGATCTGTGGCGGCGCATCATTGCCGCACTGAATGCGATGGCGGGGGCGCGCATGCCTGCACGGCCTGCCGGGCGCGGCAACATTTGTCGCACTCGCCCCGTTTCCCGCCTGTTCCCCGCGTGGTATCCCATTACCACCATCCGTCTCCCGGGCCCGGGCACAATGGCCGCTAGAACATCAAGAACCGGGGCCCACGACGCTGGGCGCGCAACCGGCCGCCCCTCATCCCAAGGAGATACTCATGAGCAAAAGACTGTTGATGCTGGTCGGCGATTACGCCGAAGACTACGAAACCATGGTGCCGTTCCAGACGCTGCTTGCCGTGGGGCACACGGTGCACGCGGTCTGCCCGGATAAGAAGGCCGGCGACACCATCGCCACCGCCATCCACGATTTCGAGGGCGCACAGACCTATAGCGAAAAACGCGGTCACAATTTTTCGTTGAATTTCGACTTCGACCGCGTGGAGCCTTCGTCTTACGACGGCTTGGTGATCCCGGGCGGCCGCGCGCCGGAATACCTGCGCTTGAATGAAAAAGTGCTGGATATCGTGCGGTATTTCGATCAGGCCGGCAAGCCGATCGCCGCCGTGTGCCATGGCGCGCAGTTGCTGGCTGCCGCCGGTATCCTGAAGGGCCGCACGTGCTCGGCGTATCCGGCCTGCGCGCCGGAAGTGCGCCTGGCCGGCGGCACCTACGCCGAGATCGGCATCGACCAGGCCTACACCGACGGCAATCTGGTGACGGCGCCGGCATGGCCCGCGCATCCCGCATGGCTGTCGCAATTCCTGGCAGTGCTGGGCACGAAGATCACGCCCTGATGGCGATGGCGGTTTCAGGGGTATGAATGACGCAAGGGCCTGGGGCGGTTGCCGCCCCAGGCCCTTGTGGTTGTGGTGCCGTGGCGCCTGTTGGCGGGTCAGGCGAAATCAAGCACGATGCGGCCTTCGATCTGGCCTTGCTTCATGCGGTCGAACACGCTGTTGATGTTCTCCAGGCTTTCCGTGGCGACGGTGGCGTGCACCTTGCCTTCTTCGGCGAACTGCAGGGACTCTTGCAAGTCCAGCCGCGACCCGACGATGGAGCCTCGCACGGTGATGCCGTTCAGCACCATGTCGAAGATCGACAGCGGAAAATCGCCGGGCGGAAGCCCGTTCAATGCGACGGTTCCGCCGCGGCGCACCATGCCCAGCGCCTGCTCGAACGCCTTGGGCGACACGGCCGTGATCAGCGCGCCATGGGCGCCGCCGATTTCGCGTTTCAGGTAAGCGGCGGGATCGGTGGTCCTGGCGTTGACGGTAACTTCCGCGCCCAAGCGGCGGGCAAAGTCCAGTTTGGCATCGTCGATGTCGACCGCGGCCACGTTCAGGCCCATTGCCTTGGCATACTGCACCGCCATGTGGCCCAATCCGCCGATGCCCGAAATCACCACCCAGTTGCCCGGGCGCGTGTCGGTCATCTTCAGGCCCTTGTAGACCGTGACGCCCGCGCACAGCACGGGGGCGATGTCGACGAAGCCGACGCTCTTGGGCAGGAGCCCGACGTAATCAGCGGCCGCCAGTGCGTATTCCGCAAAGCCGCCGTTCACGGAGTAGCCCGCGTTCTGCTGTTGTTCGCACAGGGTTTCCCAGCCGCCCAGGCAATGCTCGCAATGGCCGCAGGCGGAATACAGCCACGGAATGCCGACGCGGTCGCCTTCCTTCACGTGGGTGACGCCCGCGCCAACCGCCACGACGTAACCGACGCCTTCGTGGCCAGGTATGAACGGAGGGTTGGGCTTGACGGGCCAGTCGCCTTCCACGGCATGTAGATCGGTGTGGCAGACGCCGCACGCCTCGATCTTCACCAGCAGTTCGCCAGCACCGGGGCGGGGCACCGCGACTTCTTCGATTACCAGCGGCTTGCCGAATGCCCGTGCAACTGCGGCCTTCATGGTCTTGTTCATCGCATCCTCCGAAGTCTGTTCAGATTCACCATGCTCGAACGTGCGCGCATTCGGCACCATGATTTATATCAACCTGGGCGGAGTGCGGCAGCGGCGGGAAACGTGTGGTTGCAGAATGGCCAGCCCCAAAAGGGCCGGATCGGAGCGGCGTAGCGTGCGACGGGGCCATCCGGTGCCTTGCGGGCGGCGCGCCAAACGTCGTACAGTGGGCCTGGCGTGCCTGCCCAGGCGGACGCCTTGCCCCTTGGCACCGGAGCTCCCATGTGTGAAATCTTCATCCGCGCGAGCGAACAGTCCTACGCGCCTGAAACCCGTTCGTTGCGCTTGCATGGCGTGGCGACCAGCTTGCGGCTCGAGCAATTGTTCTGGCAAGTGCTGGAAGAGATCGCCGGCCGCGACGGCATGCGCGTCACGCAACTGATCGAACGCCTGTACGACGAGCTGGTCGAATATCGTGGCGAGGCCGCCAACTTCACGTCGTTCTTGCGAGTGTGCTGCCTGCGCTACCAACTGCTGCAGGCCGAAGGCAGGATTCCGCGGGATGCCGCGGTGCCGATCCGTTCATTGAATCCGCAAGCCGTGCTGGAAGGGCTGCCCGCGTCGCTCTACGACGTGAAGCCGTTGCGCGCGAAGCGGCCGGTCGCGGCCTAGCGCTTAGGGGGCACCCACCGAGGGTCTGGCGCACGGCAATAAAAAAAAGCCCGATCAGGTTCACCGATCGGGCTTTTTCATTGGCGGGGCGTCGGCTATTCAACCGCCCGGCTGGATCGACGCCAGCGCCACTTCGTTTTGCACGATGCGGCGGATGCGCACGGCATCGCCGATGCGCGACAGCTTGCCTTGCGAGTCCAGCAGCACGATGGCCAGATCGCGGCCATTGATGCGGGCCAGCATGACCAGGCATTCGCCGGCTTCATTGATGTAGCCCGTCTTGGATACCTTGATGTCCCAGTCAGGCTTGCGCACCAGCAGGTTGGTGTTGCGGAAGGTCTGCGTGCGGTTGTTGATCTCGACTTCGTACTCGGTATCGGTCGAGTAGCGGTGGATCAGCGGGCGTTGCGAAGCCGCGCGCAGCAGTCGCGCCAGATCATGCGGCGACGACACGTTGTTGCTGGACAGGCCCGTGGGCTCGATGAAGTGCGTGCTGCTCATGCCCAGCGACAGCGCCTTGGCGTTCATGGCGGCCACGAACGCCGGCAGGCCGCCCGGATAGTGACGGCCCAGCGCGTTGGCGGCACGGTTTTCGGACGACATCAAGGCCAGATGCAGCATGTCGCCGCGCGACAGCTTGGTGCCTACGCGCAGGCGCGACGTGGTGTGCTTGAGGCCGTCGACATCTTCGTCGGTGATCTCAAGCATTTCGTCCATCGGCAGGTTCGCGTCGACCACCACGACCGCGGTCATCAGCTTCGAGATGGACGCGATGGGGCGCACGACATTTTCGTTCTTGGCGAACAGGACGGTCGACGTTTCCAGGTCTTGCACATAGGCGGTGCTGGACCGCAGCGCGGCGGCTTCGGCGCGCACGGACACGGCGGGCGGCGGCATGGCGGCGGAGGCCGCCGCAACCGCGGCGCGTTGCCCGCGCGACGATTTCGGCGTGCCATTCTTGCCGGCCGCACCCTTTTTGGGCGGCGTGCCCTTGGCCGCCACCTGCCTGCCGCTTTTGGGCGGTGCTTTCTTCGCGGTGGACGAGGATTTAGGCGTGGCCTTCTTGGCTGCCGGCGCGGCTTTCTTGGCGGCCGGAGCGGCTTGCTTGCCTGCCGCGGTCTTGCCCGAGCCGGATTTCGCGGCAGGGGTCTTCTTTGCTTGTTGCGCCTTGCAGGCCGCCGACTTGGCGTTCGTCTTGCAAGGGTCGGAATTTTTCGCGGCCAGCGCGGCCGGCGGGAGCAGGAGCGCGCACATCGCCAGCGCCGCTGGCGCTACCGCGTTCGCAATTGCACGTTTCCAGGTAAATGCCATGGTTTGAGCAGGCTTGTCAGTCTGTGAAGAAGTGTTTCTTAAGCCGGCGTGTCGTCGGGTCAGAAAAAATCCAGAGGAATTAGGGGCTTACGCGTCGAATTTAAACAGCACATCAAGTTGTGCGCAAGGCGATTCGCTATCATCGCCGAAAAAAATATGGGTGACATATTGACGTCGCGTCAATTCGTCACAAGACGCGACATGAGACGCTAACGGCGCAACGCGCGTGAGCGTAGCCCGGATTAACCCTCATCCGGCTGAACGTGCGGTGTTTCGGGGAAGGTGCGGCGTCGGAATCGAGGCCGGGGGATGGCCTCGCCGGGTGGAATCGAACCACCAATTGACCCTTAGGAGGGGCCGGTTATATCCATTTAACTACGGCGAGACGGTCAAAACCTGGGTGTCGAAGCGGTCGCGCAGGGGCGAATTTCTTCTCTAGTGCCTTGATATTGCAGGAAAACACCCGGGCGGAGTGTATCACTATTCAAGGCAAATCCTGGCGGCTGACAGGGCGCAAGTCTAGCAGAGGCGCCCGGGGCTTGGGCCCAAAGCGGTGAATGTGCCGCGTCGTCGCTCAGGGGCGGCGCTTCCGGCTACCGCCTTGCTTCGGAAAAATAGTGGATTAAATCAACTATATGCCGTAAAGTTGATTTCAAGACCCAGAACCTTCAGGAGCAGGCATGACCCCGACTTTTCACACGATCTTGCTGGACGTGCAGGACCGTGTCGCCACGGTGACGCTAAACCGACCCGACAGCCGCAATGCGCTGAACGCCCAGATGTGCGCCGAACTGGTGCAGGTGATGGGATTGCTGGCCCTGGATGCCGGGGTGCACGTGGTGCTGATCCGGGCAGCCGGCGTGGCATTCTGCGCCGGCGCGGACCTGAAAGAGCGCAAGACCATGAGCACCTCGGAGATGACCGCAAGACGGGTGCAGGGTTTTGCCGCTTACGGCGCCATCGAACGCATGCCGCAGCCGGTGATCGCCGTGGTGCAGGGGCCGGCATTCGGGTCGGGCTGCGAAATCGCGGCGGCGTGCGACTTCGTGCTGGCCTCGTCCGACGCCATCTTCTGCTACCCCGAAGTGGGGTGGGGCACGGTGGGCGCCACGCAACGGCTGCCGCGGATCGCTGGCGCGCGCAAGGCCAAGGAACTGCTGTTCACGGGCCGCCGCTTCGATGCGGCCGAGGCGTGCGAGATCGGTCTGGTGAATCAAGTGCATGCGCCGGAGGCGTTGCCGGCCGAGGCGCTTGAGATGGCGACGAAGATCGCTGCCGCGTCGCCGTTGACGGTCAGGCTGACCAAACGCAGCATCGATCAAGGCCTGGCCACAACACGCGAAGGCGCCATGGCGATCGAGTTGTTGGCCATCGAAGAAAACTTGCGCGGCACGGATTGGCGGCAGGCGATCGCCGGGTTCGGCGCGCCGGATCAAGGGGGCCGCGCATGATCGCCATGCCGATTACGTTGTCCGAGGCCTTGGAGCGAGTGGCGCTTGAACGCCCGCAAGCCCAGGCGTTCGTCGCGCCGGGCGAACGCCATGACTGGCACACCATGCGCGGGCAGGCGCAGCGTATCGCGCGCGCCCTTCATGCCGCCGGCGTGCGGCACGGCGACCACGTCGGCGTGCTGTTGGGTAATAGCGGCGTGTGGGTGCAGATTTTCTACGCCTGCGCGATGCTGGGCGCCGTGACGGTCCCGGTCAATACGCGCTTCAAGGCGGAAGAGCTGGAATTCTGTTTGAAGCAGGCGGACGTCAAGCTGCTGCTGACCGCGGACACGTTCCTGGGCATCGATTTCCTGGCATTGCTGACGCAAGTGGAACCGGCGCTGGATCGTGCAGGCGGCTTGCCTGGTGAACGCTTGCCGTGCCTGCGCCAGGTGGTCGTGCTGGGTGACCGCTGCCCCTTGGGCGCAACGCCTTGGCATGACTTTCTGGCGGCCGGTGAAACGGTGGACCAGGACAGCTTGCAGGCGTGCCTGCAGGCCGTCGTGCCCGATGACGTGCTGCTGATCCAGTACACATCCGGCACCACCTCGTTTCCCAAGGGCGTGATGCTGACGCACGCCAACATGCTGACCAACGCGTGGGCTGCCGCGCAGCGCATCGGCGTGACGGCCGACGACCGTTACTTCAGCATCCGTCCGTACTTCCATGTGGCGGGCACCACCTTGTCGATCCTGGTCAGCCTGGTGACGGGTTGCTGCCTGCTGACGCTGCCCAAGTTTGATGTGGCGGACGCCTTGCGGATGCTGGATGCCGAACGCTGCACGCTTACGTCCGGCAACGACACGATCTTCCTCATGCTGATGGGCCATCCCGATTTCGACCGTGCACGCATCCATTTGCGCGGCGGCTGGGCGGCGGCGGGGCCGCAGGTCATGCAGAAGATCCGCGATGTCATGGGCGTGCCAGGCATGTGCAATGCGTACGGCCAATCCGAAGCCTCTCCCAACATTACGCTTTCGTCCCACGACGATCCTTTTTCGCTGCGTGCGGCGGGCTGGGCATTGCCGCATCCGGGCATGGAGGTGCGGGTGGTGGACCCCGGCACCGGCAAGCCGGTGGCCGTGGGCGAGGCGGGTGAAATCCAGGCGCGCGGCTGGAGCGTCATGAAGGGCTACTACAAGATGCCCGAGGCAACCGCGCGCGCGCTGGGCGCCGACGGCTGGCTCAGCACGGGCGATCTGGGCGAAATGGATGCCGAAGGGCGGCTGCGCATGGTCGGCAGATTGAAAGACATGTTCCGTGTCGGCGGCGAAAACGTCGCGCCCGCCGAGGTGGAGGAAGTGCTGCACGCACACCCTGCGGTGCGCATGGCCCAAGTGGTGGGCGTGCCCGACGCGCGTCTGGGAGAAGTGCCCGCCGCGTTTGTGCTGCTTAAGGACGGGCAGGATTGCTCGGCAGAGGAATTGACGGCCTGGTGCAAGAGCCGCTGCGCCAACTACAAGGTGCCGCGCCATGTGGCCGTGGTTGATAGCTTTGAACACATCGGCATGACGGGCAGTTCGAAGGTGCAGAAGAACAAGCTGCGCGCGCACGCGATCGCGTTGTTCGGTCTGGAGCAGGCGGCATGAGGGCGCGCGACGTTGTGTTGTGCGAGTGCTTCGCCCGGGACGGCCTGCAACACGAGCCCGACTTTATCGGCACCTCGGTCAAGGCGGACCTGATCGACCGCTTTGCGCGATTGGGCTTCGAACGGGTGGAGGCGACGTCGTATTCCAACCCCAAGGTGGTGCCGCAGTTTGCCGATGCCAGTGAACTGCTTGCGGCGCTGCCGCGCCGCGCGGGCGTCTGGTACAAGGCGACCTGCGCCAATGCCCGCGCCGTGCAGCGCGCGCTGGCGGATCAGGATGCCGGTATCGGTGCCAACGAGATCAGCCTGCTGGTGTCGGCCAGCGCCTCGCATTCGCTGCGCAACCTGAAGCGCGAGCGTGCCGCGCAATGGGACAACATCGCGGAAATGGCCGCTTTGGCCAGCGGCCGTCTTCGGATGGTGGGCACGATTTCCGTGGCTTTCGGATGCCCGTTCGAAGGTGTCGTGGATCCGGATTCGGTGATGGACGATGTGGAACGGTTTGCGCGATTGGGGGTGGGCATCGTCACGCTTGGCGACACCACGGGCATGGCGACGCCGGCTGCCGTGCGCGAGCTGTACGGCCGCATGGCGCGCGAATTTCCACAGTTGACGCCGGTTGCGCATTTTCACGACACGCGGGGCACCGGCCTGGTGAACTACGTGTCGGCGCTGGAAACGGGCGTGCGGCATTTCGACTGCGCGTTCGGCGGTGTCGGCGGACATCCGGCCAAGGTCCGTTATGGCGGCGGCCACACGGGTAACGTCGCCACCGAAGACCTGGTCAGCCTGTTCGAATCGATGGGCGTGTGCACGGGGCTGGACCTGAATGCGTTGGACGAGGTCTCGGGCCTGTGTCAGCAAACGCTGGGCCGGCCGCTGCATAGCCGGGTCGCGCTAAGCGGCATGAATCCGTTGATTCCAGGCGTGCGCCAGGCGCCGGCCGCGCCATGACAAGGGGCCGGCGCATTTGTATATCATGCGGCCAGGGGGGCGCCCGGCGCGCCCGTACGCTTTTTCCTTATCTTTGCAGAGTCCAGCCATGGCATCCCTGAACGCACACAAGCCAGCCTCTCCCGCGCGCGACCAGCCGACTGCCCTGAAAGAGCTGTTCTCGTATCGCCTGAATCGCCTGGCCTACGTCTCCAGCCGCATCGCGGCGGGTCTGAACGAAAGCCGTTACGGCGTGGGGCCCCGGGAATGGCGGATCATCGCGTTGCTGGGGGCGGCGCCCGACATGTCGCTGAACGCGGTGGCGCGCGAGGCGAACATCGACAAGAGCCAGGCAAGCCGGACGGTGTCCGAGCTGATTGAACGCGGATTGATACACCGCAGCGCGGACAGCCAGGACGGCCGCGGCGTGAGCCTGGACCTGACGCGGGCGGGGCGTGCGCTGTACGACGAAATGTTCCCTGCCGCCGTGCAGCGCAACGACGCCATGCTTGCCGTGCTGTCGGCGAAGGAGCGCGATGATATGGAACGCATGCTGGACAAGCTCACGGCCCATGCGCTGGAAATGCTGAACGAATTCAAAGCCGAGGTGCCGGCCCGCCGGGGCCGTGGCGTGCAACCCCGATAAACGGATGGCGCCTGCCCGGCGCCTTTTTTTACCCATATTGTTGATTAAATCAATCAAATGCCTGATCACTATTCAAGAGGACTTGCGCCATGCCGGAACTGATCGTCGAGAACCAGGGCGCCGTGCGCCTGCTGCGCCTGAACCGCCCGGAAAAGCACAATGCGCTGAATACGGCGCTGACCACGGCATTGCTGGACGCGCTGTCGCAAGCAGAGCGAGAGGCGACCGTGCGCGCCGTGGTGCTGACCGGCAACGGCAAGTCGTTTTGCGCGGGGGCGGACACCACCGAGTTTTCCGGTTTGACCATGGAGCAGCCCGAGGCGGTCCTTGCCCGCGCCGATCTGACGACCGACCTGCATCTGGTGTTCTCGCGCATGACCAAGCCGGTCGTGGGCGCGGTGCACGGCAATGCGCTGGGCGGCGGCGCGGGGCTGGCGCTGGCATGCGACCTGACCGTCATGGCCGAGGACGTGCGCTTCGGCTATCCCGAATTGCGCCATGGCATCGTGGCCGCCGTCGTGATGGCGAACCTGGTGCGGCAGGTGGGCCGCAAGCACGCGTTCGAGCTGGTGGCGATGGCCGAACCCATCGACGGCGCGCGCGCGCTGGCGCTGGGCATCGCCAATCGCATCGCGCCAGCCGCCGGCGTGCTGGACGCGGCGCTGGCAATGGCCGGGCGCCTGGCGGGCTGGGAGCCTGCCGCCATGGGATTGACCAAGCGCGCCTTCCATCGCGCGGCGGACCTGGGCCTGGCCGAAGCGCTGGGCGTCGGGCGCGACGCCAACGTGATCATGCGCGGCTTTCGCCAGGGGACGCCGCGATGAGGCCGCTGGATGGCGTGACCATCCTGGACCTCTCGCGCGTGCTGGCGTGCCCGTTCGCATCGATGATCCTGGCCGAGCTCGGTGCCACCGTGATCAAGGTGGAGCAACCCGGCGCGGGCGATGAAACCCGGGGATTCGAGCCGCAGGTGCAGGGCGAGGGCGGAACGGAGTCCGCCTATTACCTGGCCTTCAATCGCAGCAAGCAGTCCATCACCGTCAACTTCCGCAAGCCGGCGGGCCAGGCGCTGATCCGCCGGCTGGCCGAGACCAGCGACGTGGTGGTGGAGAATTTCCCGGTGGGGACGCTGGCCAAGTATGGCCTGGACCGCGACAGCATCGCACCCGGCAATCCCGGTTTGATCTATTTCTCGTGCACGGGCTTTGGCATGACCGGACCCTACGCGCCCCGCAAGGGATACGACACCGTGTTTCAAGCCATGGGCGGCATCATGAGCCTGACGGGGGAACGGGGGGGTGGCCCCGTCAAACCGGGCCTGCCCGTGGCGGACCTGACATCGGGGCTGTGGGCGGCGATTGGAATCCTGTCCGCGCTGGTGGGCAGGGCGCGGTCGGGGCAGGGCTGCCACATTGACTTCTCGATGCTGGACGGGCAGGTCGGCCTGTTGTCGTTGGCGGCGGCGCGCTACTTCGCGCTGGGTGAAGTGCCGCAACGGCTGGGCACCGAACATCCGGGGCGCGTGCCCTCGGCCGCGTTCGAGTGCGGCGATGGGCGCTGGGTGCAGATCACGGGCAGCGACCAGCACTGGAAGCCCTTGTGCGATGCGCTGGAATTGCCGCAATGGGCGGACGACCCGGAACTGGCGCGCAATGCCGTGCGGGTTGCGCGGCGCGACGAAGTCATGGCGGGCCTGGCGGCCGCCGCGCGACGGCTGACGCGCGACGAGCTTTGCCGGCGCTGCGATGCCGTGGGCGTGCCCGCCGGCCCGATCCTGGACGTGGAAGAAATCATGCACGACGAACATGTGCTGGCGCGCGGCATGGTGGCCAGCTACGAGCATCCTTCCATCGGCCGCTTTGGCGCCGTGCCGGTGCCATTCAAGTTCAAGGGCTACGAGGACCCGCGCCTGGAGCGTCCGCCGCTGCTGGGCGAGCACACCGATAGCGTGCTGAAGGCGACGCTGGGCCTGTCCGATACGGAAATCCAGGCGTTGCGCGCAGAGGGCGCGATCTAAGCCATTCATCACCCCATCAAAAAAAAGACATGACAGGAGACAAACCCATGATGACCCCTAAGCGTCTGCTTACCCTCAAGCGCCTGCTGTGCGGCCTGGCCACCGGCGCGTTCTGCGCGGCTGCCGCTGCCGCCGGCTCCTATCCATCCCAGCCCATCACGCTGGTCAATCCCTATGCCGCCGGCGGTCCCGCCGACGTGCTGGGCCGCGCGCTGGCGCGCGAACTGGAAAAGCAGCTGGGCAAGCCCGTGATCGTGGAGAACAAGGCGGGTGGCGGGGCCGCGATCGGGGCGAACTTCGTGGCGCGGGCCAAGCCCGACGGCTACACCTTGCTGCTGGGCACGTCGGCCGCGCATGTGGTGACGCCGCTGATGCAGCGCACGCCCTACGACGGCATCAAGGATTTCGCCTTCGTGTCCATCGTGGCCAATCAGCCGAACATGCTGGTGGCGCGCCCTACGCTGAATGCCGCCAGCGTGGCCGATCTGGTGGCGCTGGCGCGCAAGGAACCCGGCAAGATCAATTACGCCTCGGCCGGCCCGGGCAGTTCGCCGCATCTGGGCGCCGAGCTCTTCCGGCAACGGGCGGGCGTGGACATCGTGCACATACCGTATAGCGGCGCGGCACCGGCCATCAACGACCTGGTGGGCGGGCAGGTGGATATCGCCGTACTCAATCTGGCGGCCAGCCTGCCCTTCATTCGCAGCGGAAGGCTGAAAGCGCTGGCCTACGCCAATGGCAAGCGTTCACCGCTATTGCCGGACGTGCCCACGTTGGCCGAGTCGGGCGTGGCGGGCGCCGAGTCCGCGTCGTGGTACAGCCTGGCGGCGCCCAAGGGGACGCCGGCCGACGTGCTGCAACGGCTGAACGAGGCGATGGGCCGCGTGAACGCGGACGCCGAATACGGCAAGCTGATGCAGGCGCAGGGCGTCGATTTGTGGAACATGACGCCCGCCGAAGCCACGGCTTTTGTGGAAAAAGACCAGCTTGCAATGAAGAAGCTGGTGGAATCCGCAGGGCTGATGAAAAAGTAGGCGCCACGCCGGGGGCGTGCGCCATCGAAGCCGCCCTTGGGCGGCTTCCTTGTTTTCAGCCGGCCAGCGCTGCGGCGCGCGCCAGGGCGTCGCGCGTCTCGTCCACCAGTTGCTGCACCAGTTCGCCTGCGGGCTGCAGACGGTCGATCAATCCCGCACTTTGTCCGGCTTCGACCTTGCCGCCTTCGACGTCGCCGTCATGGGCCGCTTGTTTCAGCGAACTGACCGCGAACAGCGCATCCAGCGCGGCGTCGTCGCTGCCGCGTTCGGACGCCAGATACTGGCGGGCGAACGTGTTGCGCAGCATCCGAACCGGCGACCGTCCGCGGCCGACCAGCGTGGTGTCGGCCACGCCGGCGGCCAGCACGGCGGTTTTGTAGTCTGCGTGCACGCCGGCTTCGGGCGTCAGCAAAAAACGGGTGCCCAATTGCGCACCCGCCGCGCCCAGGCACAGCGCGGCGGCGATCCCGGCGCCATCGGCAATGCCACCCGCGGCCACGACCGGCAACGACACGCGGCGCACCGTGGCGCGCACCAGCACCTGCAGACCGATTTCGTCTGGCCCCGGGTGGCCGCCGGCTTCCAGGCCCACGGCGATGACGGCGTCGACCCCCGCGGCCTGTGCTTTCTCGGCATGCAGCGGGCTTGCCACCACTTGCAGCCATTTGATGCCCGCGTCGCGCGCGCGGCCGATGTGCTTTTGAGGCCCGCCCTGTGACGCGATGATCACCGGCACGCCTTCCGCGATGGCAATGTCCATGTGTTCCTGGGCGCGCTTGTTGTACAGCGGGATGTTGACGGCGAACGGCGCGTCGGTGCCGCGGCGCACCTCGCGCACGGCGGCCAGCAGCGCCTCGGGGTACATCGGGCCGGCGGCGATGACGCCCAGTCCGCCCGCGCGGGATACTGCCAGCGCCAGCGCTGCGTTGGACGATGCCCAGCTCATGCCGCCCTGGATGATCGGATAGCGCGTGCCCAGCAATCGGGTCAGCGGAGTTTGCAGAATCATGGCCTACCTGCCGTGGGGAAAAGCCCATTTTCGGCCAAGTAGTTGATAATATCAACTATATTCGGAGGCGAGAATTTCGGGGCAGCCGGTTGCGGTTCCGATATGGCCTAGCGCCAGGCGCCCAATCCCAGGCGTCCCGCAATCACCACCGCCTGCGTCCGGTTGGTCACGCAGAGTTTTCGCATGACGGCGGTCATGTGGGTTTTGACCGTGGCTTCCGCCACGTTCAGCTCATGCGCGATCTGCTTGTTCAGCAGGCCCGCGCCCACCATCTGCAGCACCCGGTACTGTTGCGGCGTCAGTTCGCGCAGGTTGGCCGCCAGCTGCCTGTCTTCGGGGCCGGCAAAACCGGCTGGCCCGTCATCGAAGGGCAGCCAGACGCCGCCGCGCAACACGTGGCGCAAGGCTTGGCCGATGGTGCCGGCGTTGGCCGACTTCGGGATGAAGCCCGTCGCGCCATGATCGATCGCGCGGCGCATCAACTGCGGATCGTCATGCGCCGATACGATGGCGACGGGCAGCCGCGGCCGCAGGCGAAGCACGTGCGTCAAGGTGTCAAAGCCCGTGGCGCCGGGCATGTCCAGGTCCAGCAACAGCAGATCGGCGTGGGGATGGGCCTGGACAAGATCGTAGAGCGCGCTGACCTGTTCGGCGGCGCGGATCACCGCGTCCGGGAACAGGCGGCCGATGAGCCCGCGCAGGGCTTCGATGTAGAGCGGGTGGTCATCGGCGATCAGGATAACGGGCATGGCCGATCATGCCACACGCCGTTCCTGCACCAGCGCCTGTACGACCGTGGGATCGGCCAGCGTGGTGATGTCGCCCAGGTCGTCGACGCTGTTCTCGGCGATCTTGCGCAGGATGCGGCGCATGATCTTGCCCGAACGCGTCTTGGGCAAGGCGGGCGCCCATTGCAGATGGTCCGGCGTCGCGATGGGGCCGATCTGGCGGCGGACGTGGGCCACCAGTTCCTGGCGCAGCGTGTCGGAGGTTTCCAGGCCCGCTTTCAGCGTGACATACACGTAGATGCCCTGACCCTTGATGTCATGGGCGAAGCCGACCGCCGCCGCCTCGGCGACCTTTGGATGCGATACCAGCGCGCTTTCGAGTTCTGCGGTCCCGATGCGGTGTCCGCTGACGTTCAGCACGTCGTCCACGCGGCCGGTGATCCAGTAGTCGCCGTCGGCGTCGCGGCGGCAACTGTCGCCGGTGAAGTACATGCCGGGGTAGTCCTTGAAGCAACCTTCCACATAGCGGCGGTCGTCGCCGTAGACGGCGCGCGCCTGGCCCGGCCAGGAGTCCCGGATGAACAGGTTGCCTTCGCCGGGGCCTTCGATCAGCTCGCCTGTCCGCACATCGACCAGCTCGGGCCGGATGCCGAAGAAGGGCATGCTGGCGGATCCGGGCTTGCAGGCCTTGGCGCCGGGCAAGGGCGCGATCAGGATGCCGCCGGTTTCCGTCTGCCACCAGGTGTCCACGATCGGGCAGCGGCCCGCGCCCACGATGTCGTGATACCAGCGCCAGGCTTCGGGGTTGATGGATTCGCCCACCGTGCCCAGCAGGCGCAGCGATTTCCGCGAGGTGCGCTGGACGGGCGCGGGACCCTCGCGCATCAAGGCGCGGATGGCGGTGGGCGCGGTGTAGAAGATGGTGACCTCGTGTTTGTCGATGACGTCCCAGAAGCGCGAGGCGTCCGGGTAGCTGGGCACGCCTTCAAAGACGACAGTCGTGGCGCCATTGGCCAAGGGGCCATAGACGATGTAGCTGTGGCCCGTGATCCAGCCCACATCCGCCGTGCACCAGAACACGTCGCTGTCGCGGATGTCGAAGATGGCGGCATGCGTGTAGGCGGCATAGACGAGATAGCCGCCGGTCGTGTGCAGCATGCCTTTGGGTTTGCCGGTGCTGCCCGAGGTATAGAGGATGAACAGCGGGTCTTCGGCGTTCATGCGTTCAGGGACGCATTCGTCGGTTTCCCGGTCCATCAGGCGGTCCAGCCAATAGTCGCGTTCGGCCGTCATGTCGACGGGTGCGCCCGTATGCCTGACCACCAGCACCGTGCGTACCCCTTCCATTCCCGGCATGCGCATCGCGGCATCCACGTTGGCTTTCAGCGCAATGGCGCGACCCGCCCGGCGGCCTTCGTCGGCGGTGATGATCGCCCGGGCGCCGCAGTCGCGCACGCGGTCGGCGATGGAGGCCGGCGCGAACCCGCCGAACACCACGTTGTGCACGGCGCCGATGCGCGCGCAGGCCAGCATGGCGACCACGGTGTCCACGATCATCGGCATATAGATGGTGACGCGGTCGCCGCGGCCGATGCCCACGCGGCGCAGCGCATTGCCCATCTTGCAGACCATGGCGTGGAGTTCGCGGTAGCTGATGCGCCGCGAGGGGGTGCCAGGGGCGTCCGGTTCCCAGATCAGGGCGGCCTTGTCGCCATGGGTCTCTAGGTGGCGATCCAGGCAGTTGACGCTGACGTTCAATTCCCCGTCGGCATACCAGCGGATCCGGAAGTCTTCGGCGGCGAAGCTGACGTCCCGGATCTGCGTGGGCTCGCGGTCCCACTGCACGCGTTGCGCGGCGCGCGCCCAGAAGGCGTCGGGATCGCCAAGCGATGCCGCGTACTGTTCTTCATACTGTTCCTGCGTGATCGTCTGCGGGCTGGCAAAGCCTTCGGGCACGGGATAGAGATCGCGGATGGGTTCCATGGAAGCTTCCTCTGAACGGTTAGTGGCCGACGGCAGTGGTGGCGCCGATGCCGGTCTGGCTGCGGACGGTCAAGGCGTCGAAGGCTGCGGCTTCTTGTCGGGCTCGCGGGCTGCGGTCCAGTGTCGAGAACAGCCAGATCGAGAAGAACGCCAGCGGGATGGACAGGATGCCGGGATTGGGAAAGGGCGTGATGGGCGACGAAAAACCGAAGACGTCTACCCACACGGTCTGGCTCAGCACGACCCAGATCGTGGCGCTGGCCAGGCCCAGGAATCCGCCGATGGTCGCGCCGCGCGTGGTGCAGCCGCGCCAAGAGATCGACAGCACCAGCACGGGGAAATTGGCGCTGGCGGCGATGGCGAAGGCCAGCCCCACCATGAACGCCACGTTCTGGTTCTCGAACACGATGCCCAGCAGAATGGCCATGACGCCCAAGGCGATGGTGGACAGGCGTGAAATTCGCATCTGCTGGTGTTCGGTGGCGCGGCCGCGGGCAATGACGTTGGCGTACAGGTCATGCGAAATGGCTGCGGCGCCGGCCAGCGCCAGCCCGGCCACCACCGCCACGATGGTGGCGAAAGTGACGGCCGCCAGGAAGCCCAGCAGCAGATTTCCGCCCACGGCGTTGGCCAGGTGCACCGCGACCATGTTGGTGCCGCCGATCAGGCTTTTCATCATGTCGAAGCTGCCGTCCGGGCCGGCCGCGAAGTACTCGGGGTGGCGCACCAGCAATGCGACCGCGCCAAAACCGATGATGAAGGTAAGCAGATAGAAATAGCCGATGAAGGAGCTGGCGTAGATCACGGACTTGCGCGCCTCTTTGGCGTTCGAGACGGTGAAGAAGCGCATCAGGATGTGCGGCAGTCCGGCGGTGCCGAAGGCCAGCGCGATGCCCAGCGACAGGGCGTTCAGCGGATTGCTGCTGACCTGCGCGCCGGGCGCCATCAGTTCCAGGCCGGACGGATGCACGCGGGCGGCTTCGGCCAGCAGCGCGTCAGGGCTGTAGTCGAAGGCGGCCAGCACCAGGATGGTCATGAGCGTGGCGCCCACGAGCATCAGCACGGCCTTGATGATCTGCACCCAGGTCGTGGCGGTCATGCCGCCGAAGGCCACGTAGATCATCATCAGCGACCCGACGATCAGCACGGCGACGTTGTAGTCCAGGCCGAACAGCAACACGATCAGCTTGCCGGCGCCGACCATCTGCGCGATCAGGTACAGCGCGATGATCAGCAGCGACGCGCTGGCCGCCAGCACCCGCATGGGGGTTTGCGCCAGCCGGAACGAGGTCACGTCCGCGAAGTTGTAGCGGCCCAGGTTGCGCAGCCGTTCGGCGATCAGGAACATGACTACCGGCCAACCGAACAGGAAGCCGATGGCGTAGATCATGCCGTCGAAGCCGCTGACGTAGACCATGCCCGCGATGCCCAGGAAGGACGCGGCGGACAGGTAGTCGCCCGCGATCGCCAGGCCGTTCTGGAAGCCGGACAGCCCGCCGCCCGCCGTGTAGAAGTCCGACGTGGTGCGGGTGCGTTTGGCGGCCCAGTACGTGATGCCCATCGTGCCGGCGATGAAGGTCAGGAACATGACGATGGCGGAGGTGCTGGCTTGCCCGGTGGCGGCCGCCCGGGCCGACCCTGCCAGCGCGCCGCCCAGCACGAGGATCAACGTGGCGATCGCGGTCTTGCGCTTCATGAGACGTCCTTGATGATGGCGGCCAGCAGCGGGTCGAAAACCGTGTTGGAAAGATGGACGTAGGCGGAAATCAGCACCACCGCGCTGCACACGACGAGGATGCCGGTCAGGACGCCGATGCTCATCGTCATGCCGGGCAGCGGGCGGGCGAAGAATGCGGGGTCGAAGGCCAGGGTCAGGATGAAGCCTGCGTAGATGAGGCCGGTGACGGCGAAGAACAGCAGGCTGGTGCGGCTGCGGCGGCGCAGCAATTCCTGATATTTGGGATGCCGCATGATTGCGGCAACCACGCCATGGGGCGAAGTCATAGGGAGCGTCTCCTTGTTGTTATTGGCGAACGGGCCTCCGCCCAATATAGAGACGCATCAACGCGCGGGACACGCGACCTTAGTCGTAGGGGGAAGGCCCGAGTGACGGATGGCTAAAGTGCGATGCGGCAGCAGGGCTATTGCGGTTGCGTGGCGAGGGAGTTGTATATGATGCGAGGGTCGTCCCGAGGAGGGGGCGCAAACCCATACAACAACGAGACACGGGTTTCATGTCTAGTCAAACCGATACGATTTCCACCCGCACCATCATCCTGGGCACCTTGGTGGTGCTGCTTGCCATGGGCGTGCGCGCGACCTTTGGCCTGTTCATGCAGCCGATGGGGCTGGCGCACGGCTGGGGCCGCGAAGTGTTTTCGATGGCCTTCGCTCTGCAGAACCTGGTGTGGGGCGTGGCCTGCATCTTCATGGGCATCCTGGCCGACCGCTACGGGTCCGGACGCACCATCGCGCTAGGCGCCGTGCTGTACATGCTGGGCATGATCGGCACGCGCTTCGCCACCGACGAGACCACGCTTTACCTGACCGCCGGCGTGCTGGTGGGGCTGGGCCAGGCGGGCACCACCTTTCCGGTGATCCTGCCGGTCGTGGCGCGCGCCGTGCCGCCGGCCTACCGCAGCACGGCGATGGGTATTGCCAGCGCCGGGGGTTCGCTGGGCCAGTTCGCCGTGGTGCCCACCGGGCAGGCCTTGATCACCGGCATGGACTGGTCGGGTGCGCTGTGGGTGCTGTCGCTGTTCGTGGCTTGCGCCGCGCCGCTGGCCTATTTTTTGCGCGGCCGTCCGCAAGCGCAGACGGGGCCGCAGCAGTCGCTGGCCTCGGCCGTGCGGCAGGCGGTACGCCACCCCTCGTTCCACTTCCTGTTCTGGAGCTACTTTGTCTGCGGCTTCCACACCGCCTTCATCACGCTGCACCTGCCGGCCTATGTGACCGACGGCGGCCTGACCGCGGGGCAGGGCGCGACCGCAGTGGCGTTGATCGGCCTGTTCAACGTGCTGGGCTCGTTCTATGCGGGCAAGCTGGGTGGCAAATACAGCAAGAAGCGCCTGCTGGCGGTGGTGTACTTCATGCGCGCCTTCGGCATCTTGCTGCTGTTGGCCATGCCCCTGTCCGCGTGGGTCCTTTATGCCTTTGCGGCGTGGATGGGCCTGTTCTGGCTGGGCACGGTGCCGCTCACGCAGGGCCTGATCGGGCAGATCTACGGACTGCGCTATGCCGCCACCTTGTCGGGCATCGTCTTCCTGGGACACCAGTTGGGCAGCTTCATCGGTGTCTGGCTGGGCGGTTACGCCTACGCCAAGACGGGCAACTACGATATGGTCTGGTGGCTGGGCGTGGTGCTGGCCGTGGTGGCGGCGCTGCTCTGCCTGCCCGTGCGTGAACAACCGGTGACGCCGGTGGCGCCGCGCCCCGCGTCGGCATGAGGCCGGCGCGTCTGGCCCGCCCGCCTCGAACCCGCTTTTCGGAGACCCGCCCATGACCTCGGTAGATCCTCCCGCCGTCCGCCGCCATCGGGCCTGGCGCGCCGTGGGTGTGCTGGCGCTGGCGGCGGTGCTGGGTCTGGCGTTCTGGGGCTACACCACGCCCGAGATGCAAATTCACTGGGAAAACCTGGCGGCCCTCTGCGGCTTTTAGGCACTTGCGGCTGCTCGGCTCGCGGTATCCTACGACGGAGTTTCCTCCGTCTTTTTTTTTGTTGCCCGCGCCTGCCGTTCCGGCACGCGCTTTGTAGGTGCCCATGCAGGACGCATCGCTTTCCTATCCTGATCTATCGCTACCAGACATCGGCGCCATGCCGGCCGCCGGCACGCTGGTGTTGACCGTGAACAACCGCTTGTCGCGCCGCTTGACGCTTGAATTGGCCGGCCTGCTGCGCCAGGAGCGCCAGGTCAGCGAACTGCCGCGCATCCTGCCGTTGTCGGCCTGGCTGGCGGAATCCGCCAACGAGTTGGCCTTCGAGGCGGACGACGATGTGCCCGCCTATCGGCTGGACAGTTTCGCCACGCAGCTGGTGTGGACGGAAGCCATCCGCGCGGAAGAGGCCGAACGCGTGCTGCTGGATGCCAGCCAGGCAGCGCGCCTGTCCATGGACGCCGATCTGCTGATGGACGAATGGGATCTGCATGTGCCGTCTGGAGCAGACACCGACGAGTACCGAGGCTTCGCCCGGTGGCGTGCGCGCTATCGCGAAGCGCTGGCCGCCATCGACGCCGAGGACGCGAACCAGGGCTATGCCCGCGTGCTGCGCGCCCTGGAGGACGGCCGGTTGGCCACGCCCGCCCAACTGGTGCTGGCCGGATTCACCGATGTGTCGCCGCGCTTTCGCCGCTTGCTCCTGGCTTTCGAAGCGCAAGGCACCGAGGTTGGGCAGTGGCGCGACGCGCAACGCGTCGAAACGGTGGCGCGGCGGTTCGAGGCCGCGGACCAGGGGGCGGAATGGCGCGCAGCGGCGGCGTGGGCGGCCAGCCATCTGAAGGCGAATCCGCAGGGGCGCTATGCCATCGTGTCGCCGCAACTGGAAGCCGAATCGCCCTTCGCGCGGCGGGTGTTGAGCCAGGCGCTGGCGGGCCGGGACGGTGCGCCAGCCTACGCGTTCAACGTGGCGGTAGGCCGGCCGTTGAATGAATGGCCAATGGCGCGCGCGGCGCTGGCCTGGTTGCGCGCGCTGGCCGAATGCGCCGCCGGCAAGGGTTGCGGCGTCGAGGTGCTGGGCGCCGCCTTGCTGGCCGGGCATTGCGCGGGCGACGTGCGCGACGGCGCGCGCCTGGCCGCGATCGACGCGCGCTGGCGCCGGCAGGCCGTGCGGCATGTCGGTCCGCACGACTGGAAGAAGCAGTTGGCCGATACGCCGGCCTTGGCGCAAGCCTGGAATCAGGCGATGGAGATCTGGACCCAGGGCGGCCGCCAAGCCACCTGCGATGTCTGGATGCTGCGCATGAAAGCCGCGTTGACGGCATTGGGTTTTCCGGGCGAAGCGGTGCTGGACAGCGTGGACTACCAGGTGATGGGCGCGCTGGGCGACGCGCTGGGCAGTTTTTCGGCGTTGGCGCCGGCCGCTGGCCGTCTGGGCGGCGTGGCGGCGGTCAATCTGCTGCAGAGCGTGGCGCGGTCGGCGTCGTTCCAGCCGCAACGCGATCCGCTGGCGCGCCTGGACGTGCTGGGTTTGCTGGAAGCCGAAGGCGGCTATTGGGATGGTGTCTGGATGCTGGGTTTGACCGACGATGTGTTGCCCGCGTCGCCAAAGCCCAACCCGCTATTGCCGTTGGCCGTGTTGCGCCAGGCGAAAGCGCCGCGCGCCACGCCCGAGCGCGAACGCGAATGGGCCGAAGGCATGTACGCCGCGCTGTGCCGATGCGCGCCCGAACTCATCGTCAGCCATGCCCATATGGATGGCGAGCGCGAACTGCGCCCGTCGCCGCTGATTGCCGGCGCCGCCTTGACGGACTGGGCGCCGGCCGAGGCCGATGCAGTGGCGGCGTTGCCCCAGGAATCGCTGGACGACAATCAGGGCCCGCCGCTGGCTCCCGGAAACCGCGGGGGCGGCGGCCTGGATGTTCTGGACACGCAGGCGCGCAATCCGCTGTGGGCGTTTGTGCGCCACCGGTTGGGCGGACGCGAGCTGGCGCCTTATGCCGACATGGCCACGGTGAACGTGCGCGGCCAGTTCCTGCACAAGGCGCTGGAGTTGGTCTGGGGCATGATGCCCGACCAAGAGGCCTTGCACGAGGTCCTGGCCACGGGCCGGCTTGCCGCGCTGCTGGAGCAGGCGGTGGCCCAGGCCGCCGACGACGAACTCAAGGACTATGCGCCCGCGCTGAAAGCGCTGGAGTGCCAGCGCGCCCGGGCGGTGCTGGCCTCGTGGCTGGACATGGAGGCCCAGCGGCTGCCGTTCGCCGTCGCCCAGGTCGAAAAGAGCCACCAGTGGCAGCGTGGGGCGCTGAACCTGAAACTGCGGCTGGACCGCATCGATAGCCTGGCCGACGGCCGCAATGTCATCGTTGACTACAAGACCGGCGTGGCCGCCGCCAAGCCGGAACCCGATTGGTCGCGCAGCCGGCCGGTAAACGTGCAACTGCCGTTCTACGCGTCGGTGCTGGCGGACGCCGCGGGCGGCGAGGTGGCCGGCCTGGTGCTGGCGCAGATCCACGCACGCCAGGTGGCCGCGCAAGGTCTGGCCGACGAAGACCTGGGCGTGCCTGGCGTCACGCTTGCCGAAGACAGCAAGTACTTCGATGGCCTGTCGTGGCCCGAGATCCGGCAGCGCTGGCGCGTGGCGATCGAAGCGCTGGCCGACGAATACGTCGCCGGGGTGGCCGCCAATGTGGCCTACCGGCGGGATGATTTGAAATACTGCGATGCACTGCCGTTCCTGCGTTTGCATCTGGACGACGAGGACGCATGAGCCATGGCTGAACAAGAACGCCTACCGCAGGATCACGCCGCACGCACCGACGCGCTGGACCCGACCCGTTCATTCCTGGTGCAGGCGCCGGCCGGATCCGGCAAGACCGAACTGCTGACCGACCGCATCCTGGCCTTGCTGGCCACGGTGAACCGTCCGGAAGAGATCGTGGCCATCACCTTCACGCGCAAGGCGGCCTCGGAAATGCACGCGCGCGTGCTGAGCAAGCTGCGGCGCGGGCTGGACGGCCCGCCCGAGGCCATGCACGAACGCCGCAGCTGGGAACTGGCCCGCGCCGCGTTGGCGCGCAACGAAGAGCAGGGCTGGCATCTGCTGGACCATCCGGCGCGCCTGGCCATCCGCACCATCGACTCATTCTGCGCGGGTCTGGTGCGCAGCATGCCGTGGCTGTCCGAGCTGGGGGGCATGCCTGAGATCACCGATGACGCCCGCGCAAACTACGAAGCGGCGGCGCGGGCCACGCTGGACCTGGCCGACGAATACGACGCCGTGCGCGTCCTGCTGCAGCATCTGGACGTGGACGTGCAGGCGGCCAAGGACGCCATTGCCGACATGCTGGGCCAGCGCGATCAATGGTTGCCGCTGCTGCGCCACGGATCTGACCGCGCGGGCATGGAGGCCATGCTGGCCGAGGCAATCGGCGAAGACCTGGATGCGCTCTGCGAAGCCATGCCTTACGGCTGGGCCGACGCGCTGTGCGGCCCGGCCCGGCTGGCCGCGACCCATCTGCAGGACGGCGATGACGACAACAAGCTGCTGCCGCTGCTGGACTGGGCGGAGGAGTTGCCGCCGGATGCCGACGTGCTGGACCAGTGGCGCGCAGTGGCGCACCTGCTGCTCACCGGCACCGGCAGCTTGCGCAAGACGGTCAACAAAAACCTGGGTTTCCCTGCCAAGTGTGCGCACAAGGAACCCTTCGTGGCGTGGCTGGAAGCGGCCGACGCCCAGGCCCCCTGGGTGCGCCGCCTGAATGCCGTGCGCGACATCCCCGAGCCGCGTTTCACTGATGCGCAATGGGAAGTGCTGGGCGCCCAACTGATGACGCTGGCGCTGGCGGTGGCGCAGTTGCGCCTGCGTTTCGCGGATACGGGCGAGGTCGATTTCATCGAGATCGCGCAACGCGCCGCCTCGGCGTTGGGTAGCGCCGACGACCCAGGCGAATTGCTGTTGAAGCTGGATGCGTCCATCCGCCATTTGCTGATCGACGAATTCCAGGACACCAGCCAGACGCAGCTGGACCTGCTGCGCACGCTGACCTCGGGCTGGCAGCAGGGCGACGGACGCACCCTGTTCCTGGTGGGCGACCCGATGCAGTCCATCTATCGATTCCGCAAAGCCGAAGTGGGGCTGTTCCTGGAAGTGGCGGACATCGGCGTGGGTGAACTGCGCCCCGATTTCCTGAACCTGACCGACAACTTCCGCTCGCAAGCGGGCATCGTGGATTGGGTGAACCAGTCTTTCGTGTCGTTGCTGCCCAAACGCAGCGACGCCGCCGCGGGCGCCATCGCGTACAGCCCGTCCACCGCCTTCCACGACGCGTTGCCCGAGCCTGCCGTGCGCTTTCATCCGGTCTGGTCGCGCGCCGGCGCGACGCCTGCCGACGCGCAGGCCGAAGACATCGCGGTCGGGCTGGTGCGCCAGGCGCTGGCCGATCACAAGGGCGCCAAGCATCCGGTCGCCGTGCTGGTGCGCGCCCGCAGCCACTTGGGCAACCTGACGCGCCGGCTGGCGCAAGAGGGCATCCGTTGCCGCGCCGTGGACCTGGTGCCGCTGGCCCTGCGTCCGGTGGTGGCCGACCTGGTGCAACTCGTCCGCGCGCTATCGCATCCGGGCGACCGGCTGGCGTGGCTCTCGGTGTTGCGCGCGCCATACTGCGGCCTGACCTTGACGTCCCTGCAGCGTCTGTTCGGCGATGATCACATCACCCCGGTGCCGGTGCTGCTGGAACGTGCGCTGCGCATGGCGCGGCCGACGTTGCCCGCCGCGCCCGATACGGCGCCGCAAGGCTCCCTGTTCGACGCGGCGCCCGCCGTGCCCGAATCGCCGTCGGCGCAGGCGCTGCTCAGCGCCGACGAATTCGCGCGGCTGCGCCAGGTCGCGTCCATCTTGCTGGATAAGCGCAATGATTCGGGCGCAATGCCGTTCGCGGCCTGGGTCGAATCGTTGTGGCGTCGCCTGGGCGGCCCGGCGCTGTATGCCGGCCTGTCGGTGGCCAACGACTCGGAAAGCCTGTTCCAGTTGGTCGAGCGCCTGGCGCCGCACGGCGGCATCGACCCCGCGGCGCTGGACGCCGGCATCTCGCGCCTGTTTGCCTCGCCCGACGCGGCGGACGAAGACGATGGCGCGGTCGAAATCATGACCATGCACAAGTCCAAGGGCTTGCAGTTCGAAACCGTGATCCTGTACGGCCTGCACCGCGCCCCGCGCGGCGACCAGGCGCCGCTGGTGCGCTTCGAGCAAAGCGGCCGCCGCGTGCTGTTCGGCCCGGTCAAGCCGCGCGCGGAAACCGAAGCGGATCCGGTGTCGCGCTATCTGGGCGCGCGCGAGGCGCGCCGTGCGTCCTATGAAATCGACCGCCTGCTGTACGTCGCCGCCACGCGGGCACGCAAGCGCCTGCATCTGGTGGGACACGTGTCGCTGGACGAGGCCACCGGCCAGGTCAAGCCTCCCCCGTCGGCCAGCCTGCTGGGCCGCTTGTGGCCGTGCCTGGAAACGCCGGTCCCGCCGTCGATGCAGGGCGAGCCCGAACCCGACGCGGTCGACGGCCCGGAATGGCAAGGCGAACCTTTGCGTCGGGTGGCCAGCGAAGGCCTGGCGCAATTGGCGCGCTTGTCCGACATCACGGTCAGCCCCGGCTTCGGCGCGGCCGCTCGAGGCGCCTGGGGCGACGGCAGCGAACATCCCGCCTGGCAACTGGAAGCCGGCTACGACGCCGCCATCGGCACCCTGGCGCACGCCTGGCTGGCCCGCATCGGGCAGGATGGCGTGCACGCGTGGCCGCCCGAGGCCCTGGCGGACCGCCTCCCCGCGATGCGCCGCCAGCTGACAAGAGCCGGCATCCCCGCCAGCCAGGCCGACGCCGCTGCCGAAGCCGTGCTGGACACCCTGCAAGCCACGCTGGCGGACGACCGCGGTTTGTGGCTGCTATCCCAATCCGGCGCCCGCCGCGAATGGCCCCTGATCGACGCCGCCGGCAAAGTTTCCGTCATCGACCTGGCGCTAAGCACCGAAGACGGCTGGCTGATCGTCGACTACAAAACCGGCCGCCCCCACCCCGGCGAACCCCCCGCCGCCTTCGCCACCCGCATGCGCCAACGCCACGGCGAACAACTGCTGCGCTACTGCACCCAGGTCACCGCGCTAGACGGCCGCACAGCCAGAGCCGCCCTATACTTCCCAAGAGCCAAAGCCTGGATCGACCTAAAATAAAAAAAGCGCCCCACGCAATAAACAAACCAAGCAGGCGAGCAAGAGCAAGCAAGGCGAGTGAGAGCAAGCAAGGCGAGTGAGAGCAAGCAAGGCGAAGCGAGCAAGGCAAAGCGAAGCGAGCCAAAAATGGCAAGCGAAGCAAAGCCATCTCCCCCTCCCCCTCGGGGGGAGGGCCGGGGAGGGGGCAACATACCGCCCCTCCGCATGGTTCGACGGTGAACCTGGTCAGGTCGGGAACGAAGCAGCCATAGTCGTTTAGGGTCAGTGCCGGAGTAAGGCTCGCCAACCGGATTCTTCAAAGCAAAGGGTCATGATTTCATTTCATGGCCCTTCGCTTTCAAGGGGGACGGGGTTATTTTCCAGGGATTCGTTCCACGGGAATAAGCCCGTCCCCTTTGCATTTCAGCCAGCACGCGAAACAGGCTCTACAATCCAGCCATGACTTATCTGGTACTGGCCCGCAAGTGGCGGCCGCGATCGTTCGATACCCTCGTGGGACAGGATCACGTGGTGCGCGCATTGACTCATGCGCTCGACACCCAACGCCTGCACCATGCCTGGCTGTTCACCGGCACCCGGGGCGTGGGCAAGACCACCCTGTCCCGGATCCTGGCCAAATCGCTCAACTGTGAAACCGGCATCACGTCCAAGCCGTGCGGCGTCTGCCGCGCGTGCACGGAAATCGACGCCGGGCGCTTTGTCGACTACCTGGAACTGGACGCGGCCTCGAACCGAGGCGTCGAGGAAATGACGCAACTGCTGGAGCAGGCGGTGTATTCGCCGGGCGCCGGGCGCTTCAAGGTCTACATGATCGACGAAGTGCACATGCTGACGGGCCACGCCTTCAACGCCATGTTGAAGACGCTGGAAGAGCCGCCGCCCCATGTCAAATTCATCCTGGCCACGACCGATCCGCAGAAAATCCCGGTCACGGTGCTGTCGCGCTGCCTCCAGTTCAACCTGAAGCAGATGCCGGCCGACTCCATCGTCGGGCATTTGCAGGCGGTGCTGGGCCAGGAAGAAGTCGCTTTCGAAGTGCCGGCATTGCGCCTGATCGGCCAGGCAGCCCAGGGCTCGATGCGCGACGCGCTCTCCCTGACCGACCAGGCCATCGCCTATAGCGCGGGCAACATGACCGAGGACGCCGTGCGCGGCATGCTCGGTACGATTGATCAACGCCACCTGGTGCGCCTGCTGGATGCCTTGTCCGCCGGCGATGCCAAGGGCGTGCTGGCGGTTGCCGACGAGCTGGCCATTCGCGGCCTGTCCTACGCTGGCGCGCTGGCCGATCTGGCCGTGCTGCTGTCCCGCGTGGCAATCGAACAGCGGGTCACCGGCGTCACGCCGGCCGAAGATCCGCTGGCTGCCGACATCGCGCGGCTGGCGCTGAGCCTGCATCCGGATGCGGTGCAGTTGTTCTATTCGGTGGCGGTGCACAGCCGCAGCGAACTGACGCTGGCGCCCGACGAGTACGCAGGCTTCATCATGGCGTGCCTGCGCATGCTGGCATTGAACGGCGACGCCGGTCCGCAAACCGCATTGGAAGCGCCTGCCGCGCCCGCCCGACAAACGGCCGACCCCGCCGTTGCCGTCGCCGAGCCGGCGGCAACCCCGGCCGCCGTGGCCGCGCCCGTGGCGGTTGCC
>NZ_JBHFII010000055.1:0-11920 GCF_057334215.1 Achromobacter maghribensis
GTGCATGATCATCGAGCTAGTCTCTGATCATCCACACGTTGTGTTTCTTCCAAGATTGGAGCGGTTGCGTTAACGCGCAGCAGCTCAACCAGTTACGCCTGACGACCATAGCAAGGTGGTACCACTCCTTCCCATCCCGAACAGGACAGTGAAACGCCTTCGCGCCGATGATAGTGGACGGACGTCTGTGAAAGTAGGTCATCGTCAGGCTTTTATTCCGCAAAACCCCACAGGTAATCCTGTGGGGTTTTGTCTTTGGGCGAAAGGAATGCGATGCACGCAACCCGGATAAAGAAACCCCCTCGCGGCTGACGCCGTGAGGGGGTTTTTATTTGGTGCGGCTAACGATCAGCAGGGTTTATCAGCGCGGTCAGCACGTGATCGCACCAGGCTCCGTTTATTTGCAGATATGACCGTGCCTCTCCTTCGCGCTGGAAACCCAGGCGGGACAGCAGGCAGGCGCTGCGCGTATTTTCCGGGCGGTAATTCGCCATGATTCGGTGCAGCTTCAGGTTCTGGAAGACGTGCTCGATGGCTGCCGTTAAACCCTCGCGCATCAGACCTTGGCCTTGGCATCGTTCGGCAATTGAGTAACCCAAATGGCACGCCTGGAATGCACCCCGCACGATATTGGTGAAGTTGCAGACGCCAACGAGCTCATCGGATCCTTGGCCGAACAACAACAAGTGCAGCGCGTCTTGGTTGATGTTTCGCTGAGCCATTTCTTGTAGCCGTTCGGCGACGGCATAGGGTTCGAAAAAGGCGGCATGGCGCAACGGCTCCCAGGGTTGCAGATAGTTCTGATTCTCCAGCAAATAGGTCCGAACGCTGTCGGCATAGGACACTGCCGCAGGTACCAGGCGCAGCCTTGGCGTGATGAGCACAACAGGGAGCGGACGTGGCCTTTGGGGGATGAGCGCGGCGGGGAAAACGACGGGAGGGAGATTCATGGTGCCTTTCTGTCGGGAGCGGGCAGCGCTGCTTAATCCTGGCCGCGCAAGTACTGCTGACGATCAATGCCGTGGCGTTGAAGCTTGTCGTAGAAGGTCTTGCGAGGAATGCCCAGCGACTCCAGCGTAGCTTTGATGTCGCCTTGATGCGCGGACAGCGCGTCGCGTATGAGTTGCGCTTCGAAACGCTCCATCCGTTCCGGCAGGCTTTGCGCGGCATCGGGCGCAGGAGGGGGGTCGAAAGCCGGGCTGTTCAATACGCCCAGGACCACGCGTTCAGCGAAATGGGCGAGTTCCCGGACATTGCCTGGCCAATCGTGCGTCATGACGTATTGCTTCATCGAAGCCGGCATGTCCGGGATGTCGCGGTTGAAGCGGCGCGACGCATGGCCAAGATAGTGGGCGAAGAGTAGGGGGATGTCGTCACGGCGTTCTCGCAGGGGCGGAATGCGGATCGTGACGACATTGAGCCGATAGAACAGGTCTTCGCGAAACTTGCCACGAATGGCGGGACTTCCCAGGTCTTCTTTCGTGGCCGCGACAACGCGTAGATCCAGATTGCGGACGTCATTGCTGCCCAGCGGGGTGATCTGGCGAGATTCGAGCACACGCAGCAGCTTGACCTGTACGGCCAAGGGCATGCTTTCGATTTCGTCCAGGAATAACGTACCACCGCTGGCGTGTTCGATGCGGCCAATGCGCTTTTTCTGCGCGCCGGTGAAGGCGCCGGCTTCATGTCCGAATAGCTCGCTTTCGATGACGCTTTCGGGCAAGGCGCCGCAGTTGATGGCAACGAGTGCGCGATGCCGGCGGCGACTGAGGCGATGGAGCGCGGTGGCCACGACTTCCTTGCCGGTGCCTGTCTCGCCTTCGACCAGCACGTCGACATCTGCGTCTGCAATGTGCCGCAGCGTCTGCTTGATGCGTTGCATGGCCGGTGTGGCGCCGATGAACGGCATGTCGTCGGCTTCCAACGCGAACGCAGCTTCGCGCAGACGCCGGTTCTCGAGCACCAGCCGCCGTTTTTCGGCGGCATGAGCGATTGCAGTCAGGAGCCGGTCGGGCGGAAAAGGCTTGGCCAGGAAATCGTAGGCGCCGTCACGCATGCACTGCACGGCGGTGGCGATATCGCCATGGCCTGTGATGAGGATGACGGGGAGTTCGGGGTCGATATCTCGCAAACGATGGAATAGCTGCAGGCCATCGATATCGGGCATGCGGATGTCGGTCACCACCACACCGTCGAAATCCCGGTCCAGATGGGAAAGCGCGGCACGGGCGGAGCCGTAGGCCTCCACCGCGATGCCATGCAGTTTCAGGGTCTGGACGTTTGCCCGCCGTAGGTCTTCGTCGTCATCGATGAAGACGACACGAGGAGGGGCCGCCGAGGCGGAGCGGTTGTCCGCTGATGCCGGGGCAGACGCCGATGCTGAGGCGGTGAAGTCAGGGGCGCGGGTCATGGCGTTAGGGCCGAAAGAGAGGTTCCGGGGGCTGCCTTTTGCAGCGTCAAGGTGAACATGGCCCCCTGCTGAGGACCGTGTGGAGTCGGAAAGCCTGGGTCGGTGGGATGCGCCGCGCGCAATTCGCCACCGAACTCGGTGACGATGTCGCGGCAAATAACCAGCCCCAAGCCCAGGCCTTCCGGTTTGCTTGTATGAAATGGCGTGAACAGCCGCGCCCTGGCGTCTGGCGACAGGCCCGGGCCGTTGTCGCTGACATGGACCTGCACCGTTGCGCCCAGGTCTTGAAGGGCGACAATGACGCGGCCTTCCGGCCGACCTTCCAGCGCTTCCAGTGCGTTCTGAAGCAGGTTGACCAGCACTTGCTCCAGCCGGACGCGGTTAGCGCGGACCAGAAAGTCCTGCGCTTCGGGTGGACGTTGAAGCGTGACGCCCTGACGACGGGCCCGCGGACCGACCAGCAACAAGGCGCCATCCAGCGCCTCTTTCAGTCGGGTGGGCCCCACCGAGGCGCCGGCCTTGCGTGAAAACGCGCGCAGTTCACCGGTAATCTGGCCGATGCGTTCGGTCAGCGTGGCAATGGTGCCAAGGTTCTCTTGCACCGAACCGGCGTCCTGGCGTCGAAGGAATTCGATTGCGTTGTCTGCGTAGACGCGAATAGCGGCGACGGGTTGATTGATCTCGTGCGCGACGCCGGCGGCCACCTGGCCCAGCAGCGCAAGCTTGGTGGCTTGAACGAGTTCATCCTGCATCGTGTGCAACCTGACTTCGGTGCGCTGGCGCTCGTCCATTTCGGTGATCAGTTGCTCGTTCACGTCCAGCAATTGGGCCGTGCGTTCGTCCACCAGCGCCGCCAATTGCGCCTGGACGGCCGCGTGCTGTCCGGCACGTTCGCGGTGGCGCTGGCGCCTGACCAGCACGATGCCGAGTGCCGCAGCCAGCAGGCTAAGGGCCAGCAACGCACCTAATTGGGCGTTGGCGCTGGCCTGGGTCATCGCGGTTTGCACGGGCGACAACAAATGCAATGTCCAGCCAGGCGATTCCACGATGGGGAGCGTCGTGTGCAACAACGGTGCGCCCTTGGGCAACGGCGGCACGGCGGCGTCGGTGCGCACCAGGTCGCCAGTGCTGACCGGCGCGAGCGCTGGCGACAGTGGCAGGGGCCGGAATATGGCGTCGCCGAATTGCAGGCTGGCGCGCAGGCTTTGCG
Source organism: Achromobacter maghribensis (assembly GCF_057334215.1). Lineage (NCBI taxonomy): Bacteria > Pseudomonadati > Pseudomonadota > Betaproteobacteria > Burkholderiales > Alcaligenaceae > Achromobacter > Achromobacter maghribensis. The sequence goes on from NZ_JBHFII010000055.1 coordinate 3,621, forward strand.
CCAAGCCGGGCGCGAGCGGCGCCAGGACGGCGAAGCGCCAGTCGGGAATGCTGCCCAATAACACCACGCCGTGCTCGTCGGTCACGAAGATCGGGGCGATGGACTGGCGCCAGTCGGACTCGAGATCGCGGAAATCCACCTTCAGCACGATGACGCCCAAGAGCCCGCCGTGGGCGTCATCGATTCGCCGTGACAGATACAGGCCGGCTTCATGGCTGACCGTGCCCAACGCGAAGTGTTCGGCGAAGCCGCGCGTGACGGCGCCTTGGAAATAAGGCCGGAACTGGTAGTCGACACCGACGAACGTGGCGGGTTCGCGCCAGTTGCTGGCCGCGATGGCCAGGCCTTTCTTGTCGAGCAAGTAGATGGCGGAAGCGCCGACGCCACGACTGAGCGTGTCGAGCTTTTCGTCCAGCGATTCGATCTGCGCGTCGGATGCGCCCTGCAAGGCTGCCCGCACGTCGACGTCTCGCGTCAAGACGAAAGGCAGTGCCCGGAATTTGTCGAGGTTGTTGCGTAGCAAGGCGGCATTGATCTGGCCGGCAGCCCGCGCTTGGACGGCCGCCGCCTTGACGGCACCGTCGCGTGCCCACTGCGTGGCGACGTGCAGCACGCCGAATACAAGACCGGCGGCTATGAGGATCATGGCGGTCCGGCGTATCCACGACCTGTTGGCCGGCGGCCGCCGAGGCGGCGGCAGCGGAGCGGCATTCCAGCCAGGGCGGCCGGGCGAAGACGGGGAGGCGGGGTGGGGCATGATGTGTGCGGTTTTTCGCACATTTTATCTGTTTTCTGTGCGGGTTTCCGCCTTGCTCAGCGTGAAAGGCTGCCCGGGATCTAAAGGAAACAGCGATATATCAATGGCTTGGCGGCGCTGCCGCACTTTTTCTCATCTGGCATGGCGTTTGCGTATATCAAGGCAAGCCGGGCGTCGACCGTTCGGTGAAATGGCTTGCGGCGATAACGCAATGCCACAAAACAGATAACGCTCCGTCGCCCGCCGCGCTCAATCGCCCGGGGCAAGGAGCATTGGTGGGGACAAACCCAATGATCGACGTGGATCACGGCGCGCCCGCGCGCAAGCTCAAGTTCTATCAAATCCTTTATGTGCAGGTGATTTTCGCCATCGTGGTGGGCGTTTTGCTGGGCGCGTTCAAGCCTGAACTCGGGCAGCAGATGCAGCCGCTGGGCGACGCCTTCATCAAGCTGGTGAAGATGATCATCGCCCCGGTGATTTTCCTGACCGTGGCATCCGGCATCGCCGCCATGAGCGACTTGAAGAAGGTCGGCCGCGTGGCGGGCAAGGCCATGCTGTACTTCCTGACTTTCTCGACGCTGGCGCTGATCATGGGCATGCTGGTCAGCCATCTGGTTCAGCCGGGCGCCGGCATGCATATCGACCCCAGTACGCTGGATCAGAAGGCGGTGGCAACGTACGTGGCGAAGGCCCACGATTCGACCATCACAGGCTTCCTGATGAACATCATCCCGACGACGATCTTCAGCCCCTTCGTGGGGGGTGACATCCTTCAGGTGCTGTTCGTGGCGGTGCTGTTCGGCATTGCGCTGGCGATGGTGGGCGAGCGCGGCAAGCCCATTCTGAACTTCATGACGGCATTGGCGCAGCCCATCTTCAAGCTGGTCGCCATCTTGATGAAGGCGGCCCCGATCGGCGCGTTTGGCGCGATGGCGTTCACCATCGGCAAGTACGGCATCAAGTCGGTCGTGAACCTGGCGATGCTGGTCGGCACGTTCTACGCCACGGCGGTGCTTTTCGTGGTGGTGGTGCTGGGCCTGGTCGCCCGCTACAACGGCTTCTCGATCCTGAAGCTGGTGCGTTACATTCGCGAGGAACTGCTGCTGGTGCTGGGCACGAGCTCGTCGGAAGCCGCGCTGCCCACCCTGATGCAGAAGATGGAGCGCGCCGGTTGTTCCAAGTCCGTGGTCGGGCTGGTCGTGCCCACGGGATACTCGTTCAATCTGGACGGCACCAACATCTATATGACGATGGCGGCGCTGTTCATCGCGCAGGCTTGCGATATTCCCTTGTCGCTGGGCGATCAGATCCTGCTGCTGGCCGTTGCGATGCTGAGCTCCAAGGGCGCCGCCGGTGTCACGGGCGCGGGATTCATTACGTTGGCCGCGACCTTGTCGGTGGTGCCGTCCGTGCCGATCGCCGGCATGACGCTGATCCTGGGCGTGGACCGCTTCATGTCGGAATGCCGGGCGCTGACGAACCTGGTCGGCAACGCGACGGCTGCCGTCGTGGTCGCCCGCTGGGAAGGCGAATTGGATCAGGAACAGTTGCACGCGGCGCTGGATGGTCAGGCGCCCGCGCTGCCCGAGACGCCTCAGGCCGCTGCGCCGGCCCAGACGCCGCTGAGCCACACGGCCTGATTCGCGGGGCCAGTCGCTCAGGGCGTCTGGATGCCCGCGGCCCGCAGCAAGTTGGCCGTTTCAAACAGCGGCAAGCCCATTACGCCGGTGTAGCTACCGGAGATATGGGCGATGAAGGTGCCGGCCAAGCCCTGGATGCCATAGGCGCCGGCCTTGCCGAAGGGTTCACCGCTGTCGCAATAGCGGCCGATTTCATCGTCGGTCAGCTCGCGCATGCGGACTTGCGTGATGGAAACGGCTTCCAGCAATTGATTGCCAGCCCAGACGGCGACAGCGGTGTGCACGTCGTGCGTCGCGCCGGACAGGGCACGCAGGATGCGCATGGCATCGTCGCGGTCGGCCGGCTTGGCCAACACGACGCCATCCAGGACGACCGTGGTGTCCGCCGCCAAGAGCGGCAGCGTCGGCAATGCCTGGCTGCGCATCCAGTCGCGTCCGCGCAAGGCCTTGTCGCTTGCGGTGCGCCGCACGTAGTCGGCGGCGCTTTCGCCGGGATGCTGGGGTTCGTCTTCGCCAGGCGGCGCAGGCACCCGCAGGACCTCGTGGGCCAGGCCGATTTGCGTCAGCAATTCGCGTCGCCGCGGACTGGCCGAGGCAAGGTAGAGGCGGGCGGGGGATTCGGAGCCGGTGGTCTGAGACATGCGGGAACGGGATGGGCGTCGGCCCGACCAGCGGTCAGGCGCGGTGGTAGGGGTGGTTGGTCATGATGGCCCAGGCGCGGTAGAGCTGCTCGGCCAGCACCACGCGCACCATGGGGTGGGGCAACGTCAGCGACGACAGGCGCAATTGCCCGCTGCAGGACGCCTTCAGGTCGGCGTCCAGGCCATCCGGGCCGCCGACGAGGAATGCAACGTCTTGCCCGCCTGCTCGCCACTGTTCCAGCTTTTGCGACAAGGCCATCGTGGTGAGGTCGCGGCCGCGTTCATCCAGCGCCAGGCGCAATGCGCCAGCGGGCAACGCGGCTTCGATGCGCTTGGCTTCCGCCGCCATCATCTGCGCCGGCGTCTTGCCGGTGGTGCGGGGTTCAGGCTTGATCTCGCGCAATTCCAGCGCGCAATCGGCCGGAAGGCGTTTGGCGTAGTCGGCCCAGGCGGTCTCCACCCAGTCCGGCATCCGCGTGCCCACGGCCGCAACGATCAGTTTCACGGCAGGACTCAGCTTTCGGCGTCGTCGTAGCCGCTGTCGGTGGGGATCGGCGCTGCGCGGGTGGATTCGGGCAGGAGCTTCACGCGCACCGGCTTGCCGCCCCAGATCTCTTCCAGGTTGTAGTACTGGCGGATGGCGGGCTGCATGATGTGCACGACGACGTCGCCCAAGTCGACGACAACCCATTCACCGGTGTCCTCGCCTTCGATGGTGATGCCGGACAAGCTCAGTGCGCGGCCGCTGTCTGCCACGCTGGAGGCGAGGGCACGGGTCTGGCGGTTGGAGGTGGCGCTTGCAATCACGACGCGATCGAACAGGCTCGTCAGATGCGTGGTGTTGTAGACCTTGATGTCTTGCGCCTTGACGTCTTCGAGGGCATCGATGACGGCGCGTTGGAGTTTCGTTATATCCATAGCTGCAAATATAACCCGCGGACGGACGGCGGATGCCGGCTCCGTGGCGCTTTGGGCGCCCGGCGGGTGTGGGTTTATCGGTAAAGCTGGTGCGCCGCAATATAAGCAGCGACAGCGGGGGGCAGCAGGCCGTCGGTGGATTCACCGGCGGCGAGGCGCCGGCGGATCTCGGAGGCGGATACCGCCATCGGGGCAAAGGGCAGTTCTTCCAGGCGGTGCCCATGTTCGTCCAGCCAGGCGGAGAGTTCTGCCGGAGGCTTCAACGGTGTGCCGGGGCGGGTCGCCACCGCCAAATCCACCAGGCTGGCGATGTCTCGCCAGTTGCGCCAGGTGCAGAAATTGGCCAATTGGTCGGCGCCCAGCAACCAGACATAGCGCGCGTCGCCGGGCAGGGCGCGCAACGTGTCGATCGTGTAAGTGGGGCCGCCGCGTTCGATTTCGATCGGATTGACGACCAGGCCGTCCTGGCCCGCGATGGCCAGTTCAAGCATGTCGCAGCGTTGTTCGCCGGTGGCGTGCAGCGCCGCGCGTTGCCAGGGATTGGCGGCGGGGATAAGTTGGACTGCCGCCAGGCCGAGAGTCTGCAAGGCATTGCGCGCCAATGCGACGTGTGCGACGTGGACGGGGTCGAAACTGCCGCCCAGGAGACCGATGCGCTTCAAACCCAGTCCCGTGGCGTCAGGTAGGCGGCAAGTTCCGCTTCGGGGGTGCCGGCTTCCGGCTGCCAATCGTAACGCCACTGCGCCAGCGGCGGCATGGAAAGCAGGATGGACTCGGTGCGGCCGCCCGATTGCAGCCCGAATAGCGTGCCGCGGTCAAAGACCAGGTTGAATTCGACGTAGCGGCCGCGGCGGTAGGCCTGGAAGTCGCGCTCGCGCTCGGTGTAGGCAAGCTCTCGGCGGCGTTCGACGATGGGCAGGTAGCTGGGCAGGAAGGCGTCGCCGACCGAACGGGTCAGGGCGAACGAAGCGTCGAACCCGGGGGCGTTCAGGTCGTCGAAGAATATCCCGCCGATGCCGCGCGTTTCATTGCGGTGCTTCAAGAAGAAGTACTCGTCGCACCAACGCTTGTAGCGCGGATAGTATTCGGCGCCGTGCACGGCGAGCGCGTCCCGGCAAACGGTATGGAAATGCCGGGCGTCTTCTTCGAAGGGGTAATAGGGGGTCAGGTCGATGCCGCCGCCAAACCAGAAAACGTCGGATTCGGCATGACCGGGGCGGGCCGCCGCCATGAACATCCGCACATTCATGTGCGTCGTGGGTACATAGGGGTTGCGCGGGTGCAGCACCATCGACACGCCCATGGCTTCCCAGCCGCGCCCCGCCAGTTCCGGGCGGTGGGCGCTGGCGGACGGGGGCAGCTTCGTGCCCTTGACGTGGCTGAACAGCACGCCCGCCCGCTCGAACAGCTTGCCGCCTTCAAGCAGACGCGACAGGCCGCCGCCGCCTTCGGGCCGGACCCATTCATCGGCACGGAAGGCGCTGCCTTCCGCTGCTTCCAGGGCGCCGACGATGCGGGCCTGCAAGCCGGTGAAGTAGTCGCGGACGGTGGCGACGGGCAAGGCGTTCATCTATCGCTTTCCGTTCAGGCTTGGGGTTTGGGCTTTTGCTGGGACGGCTTTAGCGCGCGCCAGCCGATGTCGCTGCGGTACTGGCGGCCATCGAAATGGATGCCGTCGATGGCTTCGTATACGCGGTCGCGCGCCATTTTGACCGAGTCGCCCAGCGCCGTGACGCAAAGCACGCGGCCGCCGGTGGTCTTGGTTTCGTCGCCGTCGAGTTCGGTGGCGGCGTGAAAGACCATGCAGTCTTCAGCGTCGGCGGGCAGGCCGCGGATCGCGTCGCCCGTGCGCGGGGTGTTCGGGTAGTTGTGCGAGGCCAGCACCACGCCAAGCGCCGTGCGGCGGTCCCAGACGATGTCGGCCTGGTTCAGCGTGCCTTCCACGGCGTGCTCAAGGGCGTCCAGCAGGTCGCTCTTGACGCGCATCATGATGGGCTGCGTTTCGGGGTCGCCCATGCGGCAGTTGAATTCCAGGGTCTTGATGGCGCGGTCGGGATCATCGCCGGGGGCGATCATCAGGCCGGCGTACAAAAAGCCCGTATAGGGGATGCCGTCGCGCGTCATGCCCTGCACGGTCGGCAGGATGATTTCGCGCATGATGCGGTGATGAAGTTCGGGCGTGACCACCGGGGCGGGCGAATAGGCGCCCATGCCGCCCGTATTGGGGCCCTGGTCACCATCCTGCAGGCGCTTGTGGTCCTGACTGGTCGCCAGCGCCAGCACGTTGCGGCCGTCGCACATGACGATGAAGCTGGCCTCTTCGCCGACCAGGCATTCTTCGATGACGACGCGCGCGCCGGCGGCGCCCATCGAGCCGTCGCCCAGCATGGCGTCGACGGCGGCGTGGGCCTCTTCCAGCGTGGTGGCGACCACGACGCCCTTGCCGGCGGCCAGGCCATCGGCCTTGATCACGATCGGGGCGCCTTCCTTATCGATATAGGCGTGGGCCAGGGCCGGATCGGTGAACGTCTCGTAGCGGGCGGTCGGGATGTTGTGCCGGACCATGAAGGCCTTGGCGTAGTCCTTCGAGCTTTCCAACTGCGCGGCGGCCTTGGTGGGGCCAAAGATCTTCAGGCCACGGGCGCGGAACACGTCCACGACGCCCGCAGCCAGGGGCGCTTCCGGGCCGACGACCGTCAGGGCGATGCCCTCGCGCTGGACGAAATCAGCCAATTCCTCGGCATTGGTGAGCGCGATGTTTTCCATCTGCTCGGCCCGTTGCGTGCCGCCGTTGCCCGGCGCGACGAACACCTTGTGTACGCGCGGGGAGCGGGCCAGCCGCCAGGCGAGGGCATGTTCGCGGCCGCCCGAGCCAATAACCAGGAGTTTCATGTTGCGTGAGTCTGAAGGTTGCCACTGGCGCGCCGGCGGCATGGGCCGCCCGCGCGTCAACAGGAGGGATTTACTGCGCTTCGTCGAAAATGACGGTCGTATAGACTTCCTGCACGTCGTCCAGGCCTTCCAGGGCGTCGAGCAGTTTCTGCATCTTGATGGCGTCGTCGCCGGCCAGCTCGGTTTCGTTCAGGGCCTTCATGACAATACCGTCGACTTCGGCCTTCAGGCCGGCGTCGTCGAACGCCTTGCGGACGGCGGCGTAGTCGGCCGGTGCGCAAACGACTTCGATCACGCCTTCTTCGTCGGTCACGACGTCTTCGGCGCCCGCTTCCAGCGCGGCTTCCATGACCTTGTCTTCCGGCGTGCCGGGGGCGAACACGAATTGGCCGCAGTGCTTGAACATGAAGGCCACCGAGCCTTCCTGGCCAAGGTTGCCGCCGTTCTTGGCGAAGGCGTGGCGGACTTCCGCCACGGTGCGCGTGCGGTTGTCGGTCATGCAATCGACGATGACCGCCGCGCCGCCGATGCCGTAGCCTTCGTAGCGGACTTCCTCATAGGCGTCGCCGTCGGCGCCGCCCGCGCCACGCTGGATGGCGCGCTGGATGTTGTCCTTGGGCATGTTGGCGTCGGTCGCCTTGTCCCAGGCCATGCGCAAGCGCGGGTTGCTGTCCGGGTCGGGGCCGCCGGCGCGCGCCGCCACGGTGATTTCACGAATGATCTTGGTCCAGAGCTTTCCGCGCTTGGCGTCTTGACGCCCTTTGCGGTGCTGAATATTGGCCCATTTGCTGTGTCCGGCCATGGCTTCCCAGGATAAATTGTCTGCAAAAGCGGCATTTTACCGTGCCGGCGGTCCGCGCGCCCGGGAGGGCCGCGCGTGTGTCCTTATTGCCACGCGCACAAGCCGGGCGGCAAGCTCTACACTTGGGCATCCCACTGATTCCTGGTCCGGAGCGCTGCACATGCCCAACCCCATCGTCATTGCCAAAAACGCACAGGCCGAGCTGGCGCTATTGCCCGCCCTGGCCAACCGGCATGGATGCATCACCGGCGCCACCGGCACGGGCAAGACCGTCACCCTGCAGGTGCTGGCCGAATCGTTCTCCCGCATCGGCACGCCGGTCTTCATGGCCGACGTGAAGGGCGACCTGACCGGTATTTCGCAGGCGGGCTCGGCCAGTCCAAAGCTCGCCGAGCGCCTGAAAAGCCTGGGGCTGGCCGAACCCGCCTGGGCCGCCAGCCCGGTCACGCTGTGGGACGTATTTGGCGAGCAAGGGCTGCCGGTGCGGGCCACCATCACCGATATGGGGCCGCTGCTGCTGTCGCGCATCCTGGAATTGAACGACACGCAGGAGGGGGTGCTGACCCTGGTGTTCAAGGTCGCCGACGACGAAGGCCAGTTGCTGCTGGACTTGAAAGACCTGCGGGCCATGCTCCAGAACGTGGCCGCCC
>NZ_JBHFII010000055.1:11940-44792 GCF_057334215.1 Achromobacter maghribensis
GGCCGAACTCAAGACTCGCTATGGCAACGTGTCGTCCGCCAGCGTCGGGGCGATCCAGCGCGGCCTGCTGGCGCTGGAGTCCCAGGGGGCCGAGAAGTTCTTCGGCGAACCCATGCTGGATGTGGCCGATCTGATGCGCACGGACGCCCAGGGGCACGGCATGGTCAATGTGCTGGCCGCCGACAAACTCATGCAGGCGCCGCGCCTGTACGCCATCTTCCTGCTGTGGCTGCTGGCCGACCTTTACGAAAAGCTGCCCGAGGTAGGCGACATGGACCAGCCCAAGCTGGTTTTCTTCTTCGATGAGGCGCATTTGCTGTTCAATGATGCGCCGCCGGCGTTGCTGAACAAGATCGAGCAGGTCGTGCGCCTGGTCCGGTCCAAGGGGGTGGGCGTTTACTTTGTGACGCAGAACCCGTTGGATATTCCCGATACCGTGCTTGGACAGTTGGGTAACCGGGTGCAACACGCCTTGCGGGCGTTCACGCCACGCGACCAGAAGGCCGTGAAAACGGCGGCGCAGACGATGCGCCCGAATCCGGGGCTGGATGTCGAAGCGGCCATTACTGAACTGGGCGTTGGCGAAGCGCTGGTGTCGTTGCTGGACGCCAAGGGCCGGCCCATGCCGACCGAGCGCGCCTTCATCGTGCCGCCGGCCAGCCGGATTGGCCCGGCGACGGACGCCGAGCGCCAGACGCTGCGCCAGGGCAGCCCCATGGCGGCGAAGTACGAAAAGGCCATCGATCGCGAGTCCGCTTACGAGGTCCTGGCGGGCCGCGCGGCGACACCGACGGATGCCGGGCAGACGCCGGCTGCGCCGGGCAAGCCTACGGCCGCCGACGCGCCCGCCGAGACGTCGGGGGGCGGCCTGATGGATAGCCTGAACGACGTTCTGTTCGGGTCGACCGGCCCGCGGGGCGGCAAACGTGACGGTGTTGTCCAGACCATGGCCAAAAGCACCGTTCGTTCGATCGCCCGGGAGCTGACTCGGGGCATATTAGGGTCGCTGCTGGGATCCAAAAGCCGGCGCTGATACGGCCGCGTTGCCATTCACAAAATGCAACACTTCCGTTTTGTAACGGGGGGTGTTGCTGCGCGCCGGTTTGTGCCTATGATTCTGGGCGGTCTATCAAAGGAAAACTAAGGAAACGTGGTGGCTAAGAAACACAAAATTGCGGTAATTCCAGGAGACGGGATTGGCAAGGAGGTCGTTCCTGAAGGGTTGAAAGTGCTGGACGCCGTGGCGACACGCTTCGGCATTGAGTTTCAGTGGGACCATTTTGACTGGAGCTGCGACCATTACGCGAAGCACGGCAAGATGATGCCGGACGACTGGAAGGCGCAGATCGGTCAGCACGAGGCGATCTTCTTCGGTTCGATCGGTTGGCCGGCCACGGTGCCGGATCACGAAGCCCTGTGGGGCTCGCTGTTCAAGTTCCGCCGCGAATTCGACCAGTACATCAATTTGCGTCCGGTGCGGCTGATGCCCGGCGTGCCGTCCCCGTTGGCGGACCGCAAGCCCGGCGATATCGATTTCTTCATCGTTCGCGAGAACACCGAAGGCGAATATTCCAATAGCGGCGGCCGTCTGTTCGAAGGCACCGAGCGCGAAGTGGTCATCCAGGAAAGCGTGTTCACGCGCATCGGCGCCGAACGCGTCCTGAAGTTCGCGTTCGAGCTCGCCCAGAAGCGCGGCAAGCACTTGACCGCCGCCACCAAGTCCAACGGCATTTCGATTTCCATGCCCTGGTGGGATGAGCGAGTGGCCGACATGGCCGAAAACTACCCGGACGTGCGCTGGGATAAATATCACATCGATATCCTGTGCGCCCATTTCGTGCAGCATCCCGATTGGTTCGATGTGGTGGTGGCGTCCAATCTGTTCGGCGACATCCTTTCCGACCTGGGGCCGGCGTGCACCGGGACGATCGGCATTGCGCCGTCGGCGAACCTGAATCCGGAGCGCAAGTTCCCGTCGCTGTTCGAGCCGGTGCACGGCTCGGCGCCCGACATCTATGGCAAGGGCATTGCCAACCCGATCGGACAGATCTGGAGCGGCGCGTTGATGCTTGATTTCCTGGGGTATCCCGAGGCGTCGGCCGCCGTGGTGAAAGCGATCGAATCGGTACTTGCCGATGGCCCGCGCACCCGGGACATGAAGGGCAGTGCTTCGACCGTCGAGGTCGGCAACGCGATTGCGTCGCTGATTTCCGCCGGATAAGCGCGCTGCGCGGAAAGGGCCGGCCAGGCGACTCGATGGAAGATTCAATCTCGCCCTTGCCCGCCCCGCCCGTCGGCGGCGGGCGGGCCGACCGCTTCGTGCGCAAACTGTTCCGCCTGCTGCGTTCGCGCACGCAGAGGCACAACCAGCATCTGTGGCCCTTCGTGCGGATCTGGCGGGACCGGTCGGGCGCGATTTGCGGTTTTCGCGCTTTTGGCCGGTCGCTTCCCATTACGCCGCTGGCGCAAGGGTACGACCCCGCCGACGAAACCGTGCATCTGATCCTGAGCGGCCCGTCGGTCGCGCAGATCCCTTACGACCAATTGGACATTCGTGCGGCGATGGGCGTCAACGGCGCGATCGCGCTGGCGCGCAAATTCGATCTGCCATTCAAGTACTACTGCATCATCGACCAGAACTTCGTGCGCGACCGCATCGACCTGGTGCGCGAGATCGTCGCGCGAGACCTGACGCTGTACGTGTTCCCCGAAGTGCTGCGCTACATCATGCAAGGCATTCCCCAAGACGAGATCCGCTGCCGGATCTGCATCATTGAACTGATCTCCGAACGCGCCTATCAACGCAGCGCCGCACCGGCGATGCTCAAGCGGATCGCGGCGGCGACGCCCGACGTGCAATTGCTGGATGCCAAGCAGGGCCTGGGCTACAGCTTCGACGCCTCGTTAGGCGTGTTCGACGCCGACACGGTGGCCTATGCGGCGTTGCAGGTGCTGGTGTCCGGCGGCGCGCGCCAGGTATATGTGCACGGGCTGGATCTGACCGTGCAGCACGGCCTGCGGTTCTATGACGAAGGCGCGCAACCCCAGTCCAGCCGCCTGGCGCGCAAGTTCGCGAATCTGATCGAACCTTCGTTCCGTTTCGCGTCGGCGCAGTGGCGCGCCCGCGGCGTATCGGTGTTCAACCTGTCTCCGGTCAGCGCCTTGTCCGCCGATATCATCGAGCGCAAGGATTGGCAGGTGCTGTTGAAAGAAGTGCCAGCCATGCAAAAGGGCGCCTGATCAGGCGCCCTTTTTTTGGGGATGGCGATAAGAGGCGTTGCCGGCGTCAGTGCGCGCCTGCCGCCGCTTCCGCCGCACCGCCACCACCGGCCTTGGTGGAGCGTGGGCGGGCGAACCAGACCAGTCCCGTCAGCAGCAGGAAGATGATCGCCGAGCCATAGAACACGTCTACCGCGGACATGGTGAACGCCTGCGCATTGACCAGTCCATCCACCATGGTCAGCGCCTGCTGATGCGACATGCCCATCCCGTTCTGCAAGGTGTTCAACGTCTGGTCGAACGCCTGCTGGCCGGGTTTGGCGATCTCCGTCAGTTGCGCGTGATGCATCGTGGCGCGGTTTTCCCACAGGGTCGTGGCGATCGAGGTGCCGAACGCGCCGGCGGTCAAGCGCAGGAAATTCGACAGTCCCGAGGCCGCGGGGATGCGCCACGGTTCAATGCTGGACAGCGTGATGGAGGTCAGGGGGACGAAGAACGCCGCCATCGCCGCGCCCTGGATGATGGTCGGCAGCATCAGCGTGCGCACGTCGGTTTGGGTGTTGAAGCCCGCCCGCATGAAGCACACCAGCGCGAAAATCAGGAAGGCGACGGTCACGATCTGGCGGGGGTCGCGGGTCGCCAGCATCTTGCCCACCAGCGGCGTCAGCAAAATGGCCAGCAGGCCGACGGGTGCCGTCACCAGGCCCGCGTAGGTCGCCGTATAGCCCATATTGCTTTGCAGCCACAGGGGCAGCAGCACGACATTGCCGAAGAAGACGCCGTACGCCACCGCCAGCGTCAGCGCGCCGACCGTGAAGTTGCGGATCTTGAACAGGCGCAGGTCCACGACGGGGTGGGCATCGGTCAGCTCCCAGATCAGGAAGAAGACGAACGCGACGAAGGCGGTGGCGGCCAGCGCGATGATGGTCGGGCTGGCGAACCAGTCAAGCTCCTTGCCCTTATCCAGCATGATCTGCAAGGCGCCGACCCAAACGACCAGCAGCACCAGGCCCAACTTGTCGATGGGCAACTTGCGGGTCAGCGATTCCCGGTTGCCATAAATGCGCCAACTGATCCAGGCGGCCAGCAGGCCGACCGGCACGTTGATGTAGAAGATCCACGGCCAGGTGTAGTTGTCCGAGATCCAGCCGCCCAGCAAGGGCCCTGCAACCGGCGCGACCAGCGTGGTCATGGACCAGACCGCCAACGCCATGCCCGCCTTGGACTTCGGAAAGCTGGCCAGCATCAGCGTCTGCGACAGCGGGATCATGGGGCCGGCCACCGCGCCTTGCAGCACGCGGAAGGCGATCAGCGCTTCCAGCGACGGCGAAAAGCCGCACAGCCATGACGCCAACACGAACAGCAGCGTCGAAATCAGGAACAGCCGGACCTGGCCGAAGCGCTGCGTCAGCCAGCCCGTCAGCGGCACCGTGATGGCGTTGGCGACGGCGAACGAGGTGATCACCCAGGTGCCCTGGCTGGAACTCACGCCCAGGTCGCCCGAGATGGTGGGGATGGACACGTTCGCGATCGACGTGTCCAGCACGTTCATGAACACCGCGGTGGACAGCGCGATGGACCCGATGATGCGGGTCGCGCCTTCCAGCGGCGGGTAAGTGCCCGCCGGCAGGACCGGCGGCACGTCGGGCGCGCCAGCGCCCGCGGGCTGGGCGGTCGTGCTCATGATGCCAGGTTGTCCTGGATGATTTTGGTGATCATGGCGTCGACTTCGTCATGCGCGGGTTCGAAGGCGCGGGTGGACCAGGCCGGTTCCTTGCGGGAAGCCTGCGTCAACGGTTCGCCTTCCTGCGTGCCCACATCGACTTCGACGTCCATGGACAGGCCGACGCGCAACGGATGGGACTTCAGGTCTTCGGGATCCAGCGTGATGCGCACGGGCACGCGCTGCACCACCTTGATCCAGTTGCCCGTGGCGTTCTGCGCCGGCAGCAGGGCGAAGGCGCTGCCAGTGCCGGCGTCCAGGCCCGAAATCTTGCCGTGATAGGTCACCGCGCTGCCGTACAAGTCGGCCACCATCTTGACCGGCTGGCCGATACGCATCTTGCGCAGCTGGCCTTCCTTGAAGTTGGCTTCCACCCAGACCTGATCCAGCGGAACCACCGTCATCAACGCGTTGCCGGGCGCGACGCGCTGGCCCACCTGCACGCTGCGGCGGGCGATCACGCCGCCCACGGGCGCCGGCAGCACCGTGCGGGACTGTGCCAGCCAGGCGTTGCGCAGGCCGGCCGCGGCTTGCAGCACGTCGGGATGGTTGGCGACGGTCGTGCCTTGCGTCAGCGCTTGGTTGGTGGCCAGTTTGGCCCGCGACGCGGCCAACGAGGCGCGGGCTTGCGCCAGCCCGGATTGGGCGGACTTCAGTGCGGCTTCGGCGTGCAGGATTTCTTCGCCGCTGACGCCACCGGACTTGGCCAGTTGCTGCCGGCGGCTGACGTCGCTTTGCGCGCGGGTCAGTTCGGCCTGGGCGCGCATGATGTCGGCGTTGCGCAGATCGACGTCGGCGGCCAAGGCGTCATTCTGGACGTAATAGGTGCGGACTTGCCGCACCATCTGCGCCAGTTTGGCCTGGGCCTGTTGCAGCGCGACGTCGGTATCGGCCGGATCCAGGCGCACCAGCGGCTGGCCGGCAACGACGGTTTCAGTGTCGTCGGCTTCGATGGCGATGACCGTGCCGGGCACTTGCGGCGTGATCTGCACCAGGTTGCCGTGCACGTAGGCGTCGTCGGTGCTTTCGAAGTGGGCGCCGAACAGGGCCCACCAGATGCCATAGGCGATGGCGACAAGGATGAAGGCGCCGGTGGCCAGCAGCAACAGGCGTTTACGGGCGGGATTGGTCGTGGGGGTGGCAGCGTTCATGACGTCTGAATCCGGGGATCGTTCAATGAATGGGGTTCGTGGCGGGGGCGGACGGCGCTTCGGACGCAGATGCCGCGGTGGGTCCTGGCGTGGACCCGGGTTCGGCACCTGGGGCATAGCCGCCGCCCAACGCATTGGCCAGATTGGCATCCAGTTGATAGGCGCGGATGCGCAGGTCGGTGTCCAGGCGGGCCTGGGTCAGCACGCCGGTCTGCGCGATGAGCACGGTGATGTAGTTGCCCAGGCCAGCCTTGTAGCGGTTCACCGCCAGGTCGTAGGCGGCCTCGATGGCTTCGCGGGCCTGGCGTTGCTGGGCCCGTTCCTGATCCAGCAAGCGCAAGCCGTCCAGCGCGTCCGCCACCTGGTGCACGGCGTCCAGCACGGCCTGGTTGTAGTCAGAGACGGCCAGGTCGGCGTCGGCGCGGCGGCCCGCCAGGTTGGCGTTCAGTTCACCGCCGTGAAAGATGGGCAGCGTGATGGCGGGCCCGAAACCGGCGGTGCGGGCCGCGGAGCCCAACAGATTGCCGGTGCCCAACGCCTGGAAGCCGGCGAACGCGGTCAGGTTGACGTTGGGGTAGAACTCGGCCTTGGCGGTATCGATGGCGCTACGGGCTGCCTCGGCGCGCCAGCGGGACGCGACGACGTCGGGGCGGTGGCCCAGCAGGTCCAGGGGAATCGCGGCGGGCACGACGCCTGCCGGGGCGGTCAAGTCCACGGCGACGAGTGATTGGCCGCGTTGGGGCCCCGCGCCGGTCAGCGCCGCGACCTGGTTGCGCAGTTGCGCCAGCGTCGTCTCGGTCTGCGTCAATTCCACCTGGCCGGCGGCAAGCGACGATTCCGCCTGCTTCACCTCGACCTGGGTGTCCAGGCCGGCGCTGTAGCGTCCTTGCGTCAACGACAGTACGTCGGCGCGTTGCGCGATCACGCGCTTGAGCACGTCGCGCTGCGCAAAGGCGTTCTGCAGATTCAGGTAGGCACGTACCGTCGCGCTAGCCAACACGTTGCGGGCGGCTTGCGCGTCGGCGACCGCGGCTTCGCGTTCGGACACGGCCGACTTCAGGCGCGAGCGGTTCTTGCCCCAGAAGTCCAGCTCATAGGTGAAATCCAGCGCCAGCCGGTTGTCGCTGACGACCGTTCCGCCCAGCGGAGCCGGGTAGATGTAGTCCGACGAGAGATGTTCGCGGTTCAACGAGTAATTCGCATCCACGCGCGGCAATAGCGGCGCGCGGGCGGTGCTGACCGCAGCGTTGGCCTTGGCCAACCGGGCCTGGGCGGCGCTCATCGACGGGCTGTTGGCCAAGGCTTCATCCATCAGCGCATTAAGTTGGCGGTCGCCGTAGCGTTCCCACCATTGCGTGTTGGGCCAAGCCGTCTCTTGGCCGGTCAGCCCCAGCTTTGCCGCGTCCAGCGCCACCACGGGCGCCGGCCCGGAGTCCATCAATGCGCAACCGCTCAGGGCCAGCACCAATACGGTAGAAAGAAGGCGTTTCATCCTGACTGTTTGCTGAAAGTAATTGATTAATCTGTATTTGCCTAGGCAAATATTATGCCAAATAAAGCCCCAGGTCAGTGGGGCCGTTGCGTAACGGGAGCGGGTGTCGTCAGCGTTCCGGGGCGGCGCTGGAAGCGGAGCCGTTGGCGATCATGCGACGCATGAAGTGCATCAACTGGGTGACCTCGTCGGTGGAGAAGCCGCGCAGGTGGTGATTCAACGACCGCGCGATGTTCGGCGGAATTTCACGCGCCTTGGCTTCGCCCAATTCCGTCAGTTCGATCTTCACGACACGGCGGTCCGTCTGGCAGCGGGTACGGCTCAGCAGGCCTTTGGCTTCCAGGCGATCAAGCGCGCGGGTCATGGCGCCCGTATCCATGTCGTTCAGGCGGGCAAGTTCTGCGGGGGTGTCGGCGCGGCCCAGGAAGACCATGGCCAGCGGACGCCATTGCATGGCGGTCAGGCCCAGTGGGGCCATTTCCTGGTCCAGCATTCGGGTCAGGGAATGATAGGCAAGCTTGATCAGATAGCCGGCGTTCTCTTCCGCCATGCAGCGGGTGTCGCTGCGGTAGTGGACGGGGGTGTCGGACGATGGCGGGGAAGTTTCGGCATTCATGGGCCGAATTTTACTGCCTAGTCAGTTATTGTCAAGGCTGTGTTTCAGGGGCCGCACCGACGTCCGTCGCTGCGCTCTTGCGCAGGCCGGACCACACGATGGCCGCCACGATCAGGGCGGCGCCCGCCATCATGCGCGGCGTGGGCTCCTGCTGGAACAGCGCCCACGCGAAGGCGATGGCGTAGACGGGTTCCAGGGCAATCACCAAGCCGGCGCTGCGCGCATTCAGGCGGGTCAGGCTGGAGACGAACAGATAGTGCGACAGCCCCGTGCAGAACACGCCCAGCAGGGCCAGCCAGAGCCAGTCCATGGCGGGCAGGGCGGGCAACTGGCCGACGGCGAACGGCACCATCACCAGTGCCACGACCACGTTTTGCCAGCAGGCCACCTGCATCGGGTCCATGCCGGAGGCGGAACGTCGGTTGCTCAGTGCCAGCAGCGCGAAGGTCAGGCCCGACAAGAGCCCCCATGCCAGGCCGATCGTGCCCTGGTCGGCAAGGTCGAACGACGGCGTGACCAGCACCAGGCCAGCGGTGACCAACCCCAGCAGCATCCATTCGGCCGCCCGGATGCGTTCGCGGAAGATCAGGCCTTCGAACAGCGTGATGAAGGCGGGGAAGCTTGCGAAGCCCAGCGTGGCGATGGCGATGCCGCCCACCTTGACCGAAATGAAGAACGTGACCCAGTGAGCGGCCAGCAGCGCGCCGGCGATCACCAGCACGAACAACTGTGCGGGCGTCAGCACACCCAGCAGGGGCTTGCGCCGCATGCGGGCGAATACGCCAAGCGAAATCACCGCGAATACCGCCCGCCCCAGCGTGATGACGGCGGCGCTGGCCTGGATCAGCTCTCCGAAGACGCCGGTCAGGCCGAACAGCACGGCGGCGATGTGGATGTGGGTCAGAGCGCGTTGTCGGGTCATGCGATGGGGAATTTGATGCCAAAAAGCTGAGATGGGCGTGCAAATCGGTTTGCACTGAATCTAAAATCATCGCATGAATCGTCTTGCCAAGTTTTTGCCGCCTTCCTACCCGTCCGGCCGCGCGGCCGGCATCCTCATGGCGACGCTTGGCGCGGTCCTGTTTTCGGCCAAGGCGATTGTCGTCAAATTCACCTACCGCTACGGCATCGATGCCGTCACGCTCATCGCTTTTCGCATGCTGTTTGCCATGCCGTTCTTCGCGGCGGTCGCCTGGCACCAGTCCCGTCGCGCCGCGCGCGGCGAAATCGTGGTGATGACGGGCAAGGAACGCGCGCAAGTCATCGTGCTGGGCCTGCTGGGCTATTACCTGTCCAGCTTTCTGGATTTCCTGGGGCTGCGCTATATCACCGCCAGCCTGGAACGCCTGATTCTCTTCCTCTCGCCGTCGCTCGTCGTGCTGCTGTCCGCCTTCTGGTTCAAGCGGCCGATCGAGCGACGGCAATGGCTGGCCATGGTCCTGTCCTACGCGGGCGTGGTGCTGGTGTTCGCCCATGACCTCTCCTTCGGTGGCGGTGGCGAGGTGCTGTTAGGGTCTTTGTTCGTTTTTGGCTCGGCGGCAAGCTATTCTGTCTACCTGATTTGTTCTGGCGAACTGATCAAGCGGGTCGGGCCGACGCGCCTGGTGGCTTATGCCATGCTGGTGTCGTGCGTGGCCTGCATCATCCAGTTTTTCGTGATTCATCCGCCGTCGATGCTGATTCAACCGGCCGGGGTCTACGGATATTCCGTGATCCATGCCACGCTGAACACGGTGGTGCCGGTCTTCATGCTGATGTGGGCGGTGTCGCTGATCGGCGCACCCACGGCGTCGCTGCTGGGCATGGTGGGGCCGGTGTCGGTGCTGTTCCTGGCGTCGTGGTTCCTGAACGAGCCCATCACCGTATGGCAGATGGCGGGGACCGCGTTGGTGCTGGCTGGCGTGCTCGCCCTGATGGGCGTCGGCGCCGGCAAGCAGGCGTCCGCCACGCCACGCGAGGCGCGCCCGCCGCGCTGAAGTCTGGTTTTTCCGGTTACACCCCAAATAGTCCCAATGAAAGGAGGCCCGCATGGCCAGCAATCTCGTCAAGGCAATTCGTATCGAGCAGCACGGTGGTCCTGAAGTCCTGAAACTGGTCGAGGTGGAAGTCCTGCCGCCCGCCGCCAATGAAGTCACGATTGAACAACACGCCGCCGGCCTGAATTTCATCGATATCTATTTCCGCACGGGCCTGTATCCGCATCCGCTGCCGCACGGCCTGGGGTTTGAGGCCGCCGGCGTGGTCACGGCGGTGGGCGCGGACGTCAAGCATTTGAAAAAGGGCGACCGCGTCGCCTACGGCCAAAGCCCCATCGGCGCCTACGCCAAGGCGCGCAACGTGCCGGCCAATCAGGTCGTCAAGGTGCCCAAGGGCATCGGTTTCGACGAGGCCGCCGCATTGATGCTCAAGGGCCTGACGGTGCAGTATCTGTTCCGCCAGACCTACCGCCTGCAAGGCGGCGAAACCATCCTGTTCCACGCGGCCGCGGGCGGCGTGGGCCTGATCGCCTGCCAATGGGCCAAGGCCCTGGGCGTGAAGCTGATCGGTACGGTCTCCAGCCCGGAAAAGGCGGAACTGGCCCGCGCCAACGGCGCCTGGGAAACCATCGACTATTCGCGCGAAAACGTCGCGGAACGCGTGCTGGAACTGACGGGCGGCAAGAAAGTGCCGGTGGTGTATGACGGCGTGGGCAAGGACACCTGGGAAACCTCGCTGGACTGCATCGAGCCGCGCGGCCTGATGGTCAGCTTCGGCAACGCGTCCGGCCCGGTCGCCGGCGTCAACCTGGCGGTGCTGAACCAGAAGGGCAGCCTGTACGTCACGCGTCCGTCGCTGGGCGTGCACGTCAACACGCTGGAAAAGCTGCAGGCCGCGTCGGAAGAAGTGTTCGACCTGGTGCTGAAGAAGAAGATCAAGGTCCGTATCGACCAACGCTACAGCCTGGAGCAAGCAGGCGAAGCGCAGACCGCGCTGGCCTCGCGCAAGACCACCGGCGCCACGGTGCTGATGCTGGACTGATCGGCCATCGCGCCGCGCGGGCTCCCAAGCGAGCCCGCAACGGGCCAGGCAAGACCGCCAAGCGCGGCCTGCCTGGCCTTTTTCTTGAGGCTGGCTGGCGATGAAGATGCCCCCACGCCGCGCACACTTCGTGTGCTTGCTGCCCCCCCAAGGGGCTTTTTTATCTCGGGACGGCCTGCCGATAAAAAATGCGCCGGGCGTGCGCAGAATGACAAAACGCCATGCACGGCCCGACAAGCCAGCCCGAAGTGCCGTTGCTATTCTGGCTTCCACACTTTCCGTTGGAGCTTCAGATGTCTTCAGCAAGCGTTTCGACTGCGGGCCCTGCGGGGGCCGACCGTCCGGAATTGGGCGCGATCCGGGAATTCATGCTGATCGACGGCAAGCCGGTGCGCGAAGGGCAGGGCAAGCCGGTCCCCGTCTACGATCCCGCCACCGGGCAGGTCATCGCGCATCAGCCGGATGCCGGTCCCGTGCAAGTGGACCTGGCGGTGCAGGCCGCGCGCCGCGCGTTCGCTGCGGGGCCCTGGCACGACATGCTGCCCGCCGGCCGTGAGCGGCTTTTGTTGAAACTGGCCGACCTGCTGGAGCAGCACGGGACCGAACTGGCCCGGCTGGAAACACTGAACAACGGCAAGCTCCTGGGTATCGCCCAGGGCCTGGAAGTGGGCGCCGGGGCGCAATGGCTGCGCTACATGGCCGGGTGGGCGACCAAGATCACGGGCGACACCCTGTCCTTGTCGATCCCTTTCCCACCGGGCGTCCAATACAGCGCCTACACGTTGGCGCAGCCCGTCGGTGTGGTCGGCGCGATCATCCCGTGGAACTTCCCGCTGCTGATGGCGGTGTGGAAGATCGCGCCAGCGTTGGCGACGGGCTGCACCGTGGTGCTCAAACCCGCCGAAGAAACGCCGCTGACCGCCCTCAGACTGGCGGAGCTGGTCCTGGAGGCCGGCTTTCCGCCCGGGGTCGTCAATGTGATCACGGGACGGGGTGAAACGGCCGGCGCGGCACTGGTGGCGCACCCGGGCATCGACAAAATCGCGTTCACGGGTTCCACCGAGGTCGGCAAGCTGATCGGGCGGGCCGCGATGGACGACATGAAGCGCGTCTCGCTGGAACTGGGCGGCAAGTCGCCCGTGATCGTGCTGGACGATTGCGATGCCGATCGTGCCATTCAAGGCGCCGCCGCGGCCATCTTCTTCAATCAAGGCCAGGTCTGCACGGCCGGATCACGGCTGTACGTGCAGCGGGGCCTGTATGACAAGGTCGTGCAAGGGCTGGCGGATGTAGCGGTCGGGTTGACGCTGGGGTCCGGTTTTGATGCGGCCACGCAGGTGGGGCCGCTGGTTTCGGCCCGGCATCAACAGCGCGTCCTGGACTACATCGGTATTGGCCGGGCGGAAGGCGGCCGCGTGCTGGCGGGGGGCGGCGCGGGCGAAGGGCCGGGCTACTTCGTGCGGCCCACGGTATTCGCGGATGTCCCGCAAGATGCCCGCATCGCGCAGGAAGAGATTTTCGGCCCCGTCGTCGTGGCGCAACCGTTCGACACGCTGGATGACGCCGTGCGGCTGGCCAACGACAGCGCGTTCGGGCTAGGCGCCAGCGTCTGGAGCAACGACCTTTCCCGCGTGCAGCACCTGATCCCGCGCATCGACGCGGGCACGGTCTGGGTCAATACCCACAACATGCTGGATCCCAACATGCCATTCGGCGGATTCAAGCAGTCCGGCATCGGCCGCGAACACGGCCGTGCCGTGATCGAGATGTACCTGGAGAAGAAGTCCGTCTGCATCGCGTACTAGAACGTGGCGGCGCGCTGGCCAAGCCGGGAGATACCGGCGGCGGCGTGTCCGCGAGACCAAGGGGAAGTGCATGGCAAGTAAGACACATGGCCGCGCCCGGACGGGCGCAGCGCTGGTGCTGGCATGGTTGGGCGCATCGCAGCCGGCATGGGCAGGAGACCCTAGTGCACGCGATTGGATACCCGCGCCCGTGGGCACCAATATCGTCGCCGGCTACCTGGCAGGCCTGCGTTCGTCGGGGCTGTATTTCGAGGGTAAGCGGGTGGACGGCGCGTCCCTGGACGTCAACGCGTTGATCTACCGCCAGATGCACTACCGCGACTTCTATGGCAAGACCGTGCAGCTGGAATTCATCGTGCCCATGTACCGGACCTCGCTGGACCTGCCCGGCGCGCCGGGCGACCACCAGACCGGCATCGGCGATGTGACGCTGGGGTCAGCGATCTGGCTCTACAACAATGAGCAGACCAAGACCTGGTTTGCCTGGGAACCTTTCATCGTGGCGCCGGTGGGCCGTTACGATCGGTCTCGTCCTGACGTGTCGCCCGGCAAGAACCGCTGGTCCACCATCCAGGACTTCTCGTTCGTCAAGGGCGTGGGCGAATCCACGTTCCTGGAGGCCATCGCCGAAGTGGAAATCTACGGGCGCAACACCGACTGGTACGGCCAGACGCTGAAAAAAGACCCATCGTTCCGCTTCTTCGCGCTAGCCTCGACCAACCTGACCCCCGAAACCTACACGGGCATCCGCTACCGCTACGAAACCGGCGGACGCGAAACATCCTCGGGCGAGACCGTCGCCACCCGGGCGCGCAATCACCAACTGGCCGTCGAACTGACCCATCAGATCAACGATGCCAACCAGATTCAGATGCAGTACATCCACGACCTGAAGGTCGAGAACGGGCCGCGGATGCGTGGCGTGCAGTTGCGCTACGTCTACGCGTTCTAGGAAACCGGATCATGAGAGGAGAACATCGATGATTGCGCTTCGAGCCACATCACGCGCATCGCGGGCCGGACGGTGGGCGCTATGCGCTGCCCTCGCAAGTGCCGCGGGCCTGGCCTGGGCGGACCTGCCCGTGGAGGAACTCAAGGGCGGCACACGCTTGCCGCCGGCCACGCCGCACCGGCTGTACGTGATGGACGCGGTCTTCAACCACCTGGTCGATAGCCGGGTCAACATCTACGACGGCGACTCCGGAAAATTCCTGGGCTTGGTGCCCACGTCGTTCAACGGTCACATGACCGTGTCGGCCGATGGGCGCGACCTTTATGTCATGACGACCTATTACGAACGGCTCAACCGCGGCAAGCGCACCGACGTGATCGAGGCCTGGGACGCCGAGACGCTGACGCCCAAGTACGAGGTGCCGATCCCGCAGAAGCGCGCGCAGGCGCTGAACTATCGCAACTACCTGCGCCAGAGCACCGACGGCGATTTGCTGTTCGTGCAGAACGCCACGCCTGCGACGTCGGTCACGGTGGTTGACCTGAAGACCCGGCAGTTCGCCGACGAGATCACGGCCGCCGCCGGCTGCTGGAGCATCATTCCGCTGCCTTCGCGTCCTCGCAGTTTCGCCACCATCTGTGGCGACGGCGCGTTGCTGACCATCGACCTGGACGCAGCCGGGAAACCGGCCAGCCAGCAGCGCAGCAAACCGATGTTCGAACTTGAGAAAGACCCTGTCTTCACGCACACCGAGAACGTCGGCGATACCTTCTATTTCGTGTCCTACAACGGCAACGTGTACAGCGCCGACTTCAGCGGCAAGGAGGTCAGCTTCGGCGCGCCATGGTCGCTGCTGGACGCGTCCGGCAAGGATCGCGGCTGGCGGCCCGGCGGCTACAACCTGCTGGCCGTCAACCGTGCCTCGAAGCGGCTCTACGTGGGCATGCATCCGAACGGCGCGGAAGGCACGCACAAGACGCCCGCCGCCGAGATCTGGGTATACGACCTGGCCACGCACAAGCGGCTGGCGCGGGTGCCCGGCAAGAACGCGTTGTCGATGTCGGTCTCGCAGGACGACAAGCCGCGCCTGTTCACCATCGATGGGGGCAACGTCAACATCTACGATGCGGCGCCCGTGGCCCCTGTATTCAAGACCACCATCCAGTCAGCGGGCGAGACCGCGCTGCAAGTGGAACCGCAACCGGCGGGAGGCCCGAAATGAACGATCCGGTCCTGCTCTATGGCGCCAGTGCCGCATTGGCCTGCGTGTTGCTGCTGGGGGCGCTTGAAAAACTGAAAGACCTGGCGGGGTTCTCGCGCGCCGTGGCGGCCTACGACCTTCTGCCTTCCGGTTGGAGCAGCGCGTTCGCGGGGGCCTATGCGTTGGCGGAAGCCGTCGCTGGCGCCATGCTGCTGATGCCGTCGGTCCAGGTGGCGGGCGCGGCACTGGCGTTGCTGGTGCTGGGCGTGGCGACGCTGGCGCTGGCCATCAACCTTGCGCGCGGGCATCGCGACATCGATTGCGGCTGCGGGGGACCCGCATCCCTGGGCCGAGGCGGGCGCGATGCCGCGCAGGGCGGCGGGCTGTCATGGTGGCTGGTGTTGCGCAATGCGGTGCTGGCGCTATGGACCGCGCCCGTGCTGATTGCCGCGGCCGGCCAATCGCGCAGCCTGCAATGGGCGGATGCCGCGGCCGTCTTCGGCCTGGCGATGACCGCCGTGGGCCTGTACTTCACCGCCAATCATCTCTTGGCTTCGCATCTGAAGCTGCGAAATCTCTGAAGGAGTGTCACATGGATGCCTTGATCATTTCCAATTTTCTGCTGTGGGGCGTAGTGCTGTGCCTGGTGTTGGTCATCCTGGCCCTGTCTCGTCAGATCGGCGTGCTGTATGAGCGCGTGGCGCCGATGGGGGCGCTGACCATGGACAAGGGGCCCGCCGTCGGCGAGGCCGCGCCGCGATTCGAATTGCCCGACTTGCTGGGCCGCCGCATCACCATCGGAGAGCGCGGCCAACACAGCCAGCTGCTGTTCTTCCTGTCGCCCACGTGCCCCGTGTGCAAGAAGCTCCTGCCCATCCTGAAATCGGTCGCCAGCACGGAAAGCGCCTGGCTGCGCATCGTGCTGGCCAGCGACGGCGACATGCCGGAGCATCTGGCGTTCTACAAGCAGGCCGGACTGGAGCGGTTTCCGTATTTGCTGTCGACCGAACTGGGCATGAAGTTCCAGATCAGCAAGCTGCCGTACGCGGTGCTGATCGACGAGTCGGGCGTATTACGTGCCAAGGGCTTGATCAATTCCCGCGAGCAGCTGGAAAGCCTGTTCACGGCCAAGGAGCTGGGCGTGGCGTCGGTGCAGGATTTCCTGGCCGCGGGCACGCTGGACGAGACCCGGATTTCCAGGAAGGAGAGCGGCAATGCACTGGCTGGATAAATTGGGTGAGCGCGCCTCGCGCTCGGTCGCGCACGCTACGTCGCGTCGCAGCGTCCTCAACCGCATCGGCAAGCTGCTGGTGGGAACGGCTTTCCTGGTGCCCGTGCTGCCGGTGGCGCGTTCGGCCCCGGCGGCCGGCAAGAAGCCGCAGATGGACGACACGGCATGTGACTACTGGCGCTATTGCGCGGTGGATGGATTCTTGTGTTCTTGCTGCGGCGGCAGCATGACGTCGTGCCCGCCTGGCACGTCGCCGTCCGCCGTGTCGTGGGTAGGGACGTGCCACAATCCGCTGGATGGCAAGGACTACCTCATCAGCTACAACGACTGCTGCGGCAAGACGGCGTGCGGGAAGTGCATGTGCGCGGCGGCCGAGCGCGAACGTCCGGGTTATCAGATGTTCCTGCACAACGACGTGAACTGGTGCATGTCCAACGAATCATCGATCTTTCACTGCACGACCTCGGTGATCGTCGGGCTGGCCAAACCTCAATTGCAACCCAAGGCGGCGCCAAAGCCATGAGACTCCGGGGGCGGCGCCTGGCGGGATGGCGCGAGGGCGTTGCCCTGGCCATCCTGCTGTGCGCAATGCAGGGCGCGGCGGCGCAGGAAGGTGCGAACGCCGTCAACGCCGGCCGCCTGCGGCAAGCCGTGCGCGCCGACTACGTCTTGCAGTGCGCGGGCTGCCACCGGGTGGACGGGCGGGGCAGCAGCCCGCACGGCATCCCGGATTTCCGCCAATCGGTCGGGGCGTTCACGCATCTGCCCGCGGGCCGCGAATACCTGATCCGCGTGCCGGGCGCGGCCCATTCGCAATTGAGCAATGCCGAACTGGCGGCCGTGTTGAATTGGGTGCTGGACGAATTCAGCCCGGCCCAGTTGCCGGCCGATTTCACCCCCTATACCGAGGCCGAGGTCGCGGCGGCAAGACCCAACCGCTATGACGACGTGGTGCCGGTGCGCCACCGACTGGCCGAAGAGCTCTCGTCGATGGGATTCGCGCTGTCCGAGTATTCATATGGACGCGACAGGAAACCGTAGTCCGGCAGGCAGTTAGGGGTTGTCACCGATACTCCCCCCAGGCGTGCAGTGCTAGAAATAGGCAGCACCGGAGTCGCCATGTCATCATCCCTTTTGCGCAGTGCGCCCAGGCACTTCCTGGATTGCGCCAGCTGGCAGGAAAGCATCAGCAGCACTTTCGTGCCACTGGAAGTTTCGGCCGTGTTTCCCACGCGTTTTCGCAACAGCGTGGCGGTGGGCTGCCTGGGCTGGATGCAGGTCAGCGAATTGCACAGCAGCGCGCAACGGGTGCGCCGCAGCAAGCTGCTGGCAGCCCGCGCCGAGGAGGCCGGCTACAAGGTTACGTTGCAGTTGGCGGGCCGCAGCGAGATCCGCCAGTCCAATCGCACCGCGTTGCTGATGCCGGGGGAATGGAGCATCTACGACACCACTCGGCCTTACGAGGTCGACGTGGACGACGGTGCGCATTTCTTGGTGATGCAGGTGCCCGGCAAGCAAACCGAGGCTTGGCAGCCATATATGCAGAACGCCGTGGCCCGCAACTTCAGCGGCCAGCACGGTTGCGGCCGCATGGCTATGGACCTGTTGCGCGTCGCGTTGGGCGAACAGGCCCATTTGTCCGAAAGCGCGGCGCGCGATGCGGCGAATGCGGTATTGCAGATGATGGGGCTGGATATCAGCGAGCGGGCAGGGGGGCAAGCCGAGCAGGACCAGGTGGGCCTGAAGCAGGCGCAGTTGCGCCGCGTTCAGCAGTACATTCTTGAAAACCTGCACGATCCGGACTTGTCGCCGGCATCCGCGGCCACGGCGTTCCGGATGTCGCGGCGCTATCTGTACAACCTGTTCGCGCTGGCGGCCACCACGCCCGCCGATTTCATCCTTAGCGCCAGATTGGAGCGCAGCCGGGACGCGCTGTGCGACGCCACGCAATCCGTGCGGCAGATCGGGGATATTGCGTACCGGTTCGGGTTCTCCGACGCGGCGCGTTTCAGCCACGCGTTTCGCAAGCGTTACGGCGCATCGCCGTCGGAATACCGCCGCCAGGCGCGTTAGCGCGGCCCCGGAATCAACGCTGCTTCAGGATCAGAGCAGCTCTTCGTTGATCAGGTCTTCCTTGCCGTAGAACTTCACGCCGATGTGGATGCGGTCGCGGCCTTGCGAACGGCGGTGGCGGTTGGTGTCGCGCAGGGAATAAACACAACCGCAATATTCCTGCTGGTAGAAGTTCTCGCGCTTGCTGATTTCGATCATGCGGGCAGACCCGCCGCCCTTGCGCCAGTTGTAGGTCCAATAGACCAGATCGTCGTAGCGGGCTGCCGCGCGTTCGCCGCAACCGTTGATCTGGTTCATGTCTTTCCAGCGCGAAATGCCAAGCGAACTGGTAATGGTGTCGAACCCGTGCTCGTGCGCGTACAGCGCGGTGCGCTCAAAGCGCATGTCGAAGCAGGCGGTGCAGCGTTCGCCGCGCTCAGGGGCGTTTTCCATGCCCTTCACGCGGTCGAACCAGTTGTCCATGTCGTAGTCGGCATCGATGAATTCGATACCGTGCTGTTCGGCGAAGCGGATGTTCTCCTGCTTGCGGATCTCGTACTCTTTGACCGGATGGATGTTCGGGTTGTAGAAGTAGATCGCGTAATCGATGCCGGAGGCCGTCATGGCTTCCATGACTTCGCCGGAACAGGGCGCGCAGCATGAGTGCATCAGCACCTTGCTGCGGCCAGCGGGAAGGTCAAGCTTGGGGCGGACGAGTTCGGACATGGCTTGCAGGCAAAAAAGGCGGAAAACCCCTTATTTTACCGCGAGTTGCCGCCCGCCGGGGAAGGCCCTAGCCCAGTACCGCGTCCCATAGCTCACGCACCGCCGCGCGCTCCTCCACCAGTTGTTCCGGCCCCACGCGCGCTTTTTCCACGCCCTGCATACGCAGTTGATGCTGGACCCGGCGCAAGACGCGGTAGGCGTCGGCGGCGCGCGCGGCCAGCTCGGGCGGGATCAGGCCGGCCTCGCCGGCCAGGCGCAACAGGGTGATGTTGCCCAGATTGCGCACCAGCACCGGATGGGTGCCCGCATAGCACAGCACCAGGTACTGCGTGACGAATTCCACGTCGACCATGCCGCCACGGTCGTGCTTCAGGTCGAACTTCTGGCTGGTGTTCGGATGGCCGGCGTTGATTTTTTCGCGCATGGCCAGCACTTCGGTACGCAGCGCGGCCGGGTCGCGGGGCTGCACCAGGATGGCTTCGCGGATCTTCTCGAAGCGGGCGCCCACGTCGGCGTCGCCCGCGGCATGCCGCGCACGGGTCAACGCCTGGTGTTCCCAGGCCCAGGCATGCTTGTTCTGGTATTGCTCGAAGGCTTCCACCGACACGGCGAGCAGCCCGGCATCACCATCCGGCCGCAGGCGCAGGTCTATCTCGTAGAGCCGGCCGGACGACGTCATGGTCGACAGCCACGACGTCATGCGCCGGCCAAGCTTCGCGTAGACCTCGGCTGCATCCTCGCGCGGATCGTCGAACAGGAACACCAGGTCCAGATCCGAGGCATAGCCCAGTTCCTTGCCGCCCAGCTTGCCGTAGGCAATGACGGCGAAATGGGGCAGGGCGCCCGGCACCTTGTTCACCAGCGGCCAGGCGCGCCGGATGGTCTCGGTCAGCAGCAGGTCGGCCAGCGCCGACAACTGGTCCGCCAGCTTCTCCACTGTCAGCTCGCCTTCCAGATCCTGCGCCAGCAACTGGAAGCTGGCCTGGCGCTGCACGTCGCGCATCAGGTTCATCTGGCGCTCGATGTCGGGATCGCCGTCGGGCAGCCGGCAGGCGTCCAGGTCGGCGGTCAGTTGCCGGGCAATCTGGGCGAAATCCAGCGGTTCGAACAGCGTGCGCCAATCGATCAGGCTGTCCAGCAGCAGCGGGTGCTGGGTCAGATATTGCGCGGCCCACGGGCTGGCGGCGACCATCCGCGCCACGCGCGCCAGCGTGTCCGGGTATTCGGCCAACAGTGCCAGGTAGGCGCTGCGCTGCGCGATTTTCTCGATCAGGTCGAACAAGCGCACCGCGGCGTCCAGCGGCGCGGGCGTCTGGCGCGCGGCACGCAGGG
The DNA here is from genome assembly GCF_057334215.1 of Achromobacter maghribensis. NCBI lineage: Bacteria > Pseudomonadati > Pseudomonadota > Betaproteobacteria > Burkholderiales > Alcaligenaceae > Achromobacter > Achromobacter maghribensis. The sequence continues at coordinate 32,459 of NZ_JBHFII010000055.1, forward strand.
CGGCCGGCAACAGGGCTTCCATGCGGCGGCGGCTGCTTTCGGGCAGGCTGCGCACGCGATGGCTGCCCAGCAGGGTTTCGGTGCGGCGCAGCAGGTCTTGCGCCTCGTCGCCGAACGCCTGTCGGATCTGTTCGGCCAGCTCGCACTCGTTGTCGGGCGTTTCAGGGGCGTCGTCGACTGGCGTGCTGGTGTCTTCCGCGTCACCCATGCCCACCATGCGGAACACATTGCGGAACGTCTGCGAGACGAACTTGCGGTGCGCGGCAAGCGTGCTTTCGAAATCTTCCGGGCTCATGCCCAGCGCCGCCGCCAGCGCGGCGCGCTGGGCAGGGTCGCCGGGCAGCAGATGGGTCTGCTCGTCTTCGCGGTACTGCAGGGCGTGCTCGGTGCGGCGCAGGTAGCGGTAGGCTTCCTCCAGCCGCCGGGCGTCGTCTTCCGGCACCAGGCCCGCCAGTTGCTCGGCGTGCAGCGCTTCAAGCAGGCCGCGCTTCTGCAGCGCGGGCATGCGGCCGCCGCGGATCAATTGAGCCAGTTGCACCACGAACTCGATCTCGCGGATGCCGCCGTCGCCCAGCTTGATGTTGTTGGCGCTGTCGATGCCGTTGCGCGCCATGGCGCGGCGCTGCCAGTCCTGGCGGATGCGCTCGCGCAGCGCGCGCAGGGCGGCCAGTGCGTCAAAGTCGAAATACTTCCGGTAGACGAAAGGCACGCGCAGGCTTTCCAGTTGCCGGGCCTGCGCCGTGCTGTCGCTGCCTTCGAAGGCCTGGGCGGGCATCAGGCGGGCTTTCAGCCAGGCATAGCGCTCCCATTCGCGGCCCTGGCCAATCAGATAGTGCTCGAGCGCGTCCAGGCTCCAGGCCAGCGGGCCGGCGTCGCCATCGGGGCGCAGGCGCAGGTCGGTTCGGAACACCTGGCCGTTGGCGTCCACCTCGGAGATGACCGGCATCATGCGCCGCGTCAGGCGGCCGTAGAACTCGTGGTGGCTGATCCGGCGCGGGCCGTCCGTTTCGCCTTCCTCGCCGTACAGCATGATCAGGTCGATGTCGGAGGACACGTTCAGTTCGCAACCGCCCAGCTTGCCCATGCCGACGATCAGCATTTCCTGTGGCTTGCCGGTGGCGGGGTCGCGCGGCACGCCATGCACGGCCGCCAGCTCCGCCGCCACGCTGCGGTAGGCCGCCGCCACCGCGAGGTCGGCCAGCGCGGTCATCGCGCCGACGACCTCTTCAAGGTCGGCCTGGCCCGTCAGGTCTCGGACGATCAGCGCGCTGAATACCCGTTCGCGCAGCTTGCGCAGCACCATGCGGCAGGTGTCCACCGACAGCGTGGCCGGGGCGTCGGGTCCCGCCAGTTCAGACTGCCATTGCGCCAGGCGGGCGGGCGTGACCGGTTGCTGCACGGCATCGGCCAGCCAGGCGGCCAGGTCGGGGTGGGCATCCAGGCGGCGGCGCAAATGACCGGACCAGGCAAGGGCGGGAGCAAGCAGAGGGGACGATGTCATGGCGTAAGGGCGGCAGACGAATGAGCGCGTTTCAGGTATAAGTGGGGACGATACCGCAAGACATCTTCTCCTGCCCACCACACGATCCGTGTCCGTTTCAAATACCGCTCCCACGCCGCACGCGCGTCGCGTGCTCTGCTTCCTGTTTTGGATCGCGCTGACAATTTATGGCGTGGTGGCCATCGGGCTCCTGGGCGTGCGCTACTGGGTGTTGCCTCGCGTGGACCAATGGCGTCCTCAGATCGAGGCTTACGCCAGCCAGGCGTTGGGCGCCCGGGTCGCCATCGGCGGCATACAGGCCAATTGGCAGGGGCTGAATCCCAAGCTTGATCTTACCGCCGTCCAGGTGTTCGATGACGAGGCGGCGCCAGTTTTGACGCTGCCCTCCGTGTCGGCCGTGCTGGGGTGGCGCAGCATCCTGGCGTTGTCGCCCACCCTGGTGCGCCTGCGGGTGGAAAAACCTGAATTGACGCTGCGGCGCGACCCCGCGAACCATCTCTGGATCGCCGGGCAGGACATTGACCTGAACGCCAGCGACCACCAGTCCGACTTGAATCATCCGGCATTGCGCTGGCTGGTCGCCCAGCGGGAATTGTTGATCCGCGATGCGACCGTCGTCTGGCAGGACGATTTGCGCCAGGCACCGGCGCTGACGCTGACTGGCGTGGATTTCCTGATGCGCAACGGCAGCCTGTCGCACCGTTTCGTGCTGCGGGGCTCGGCGGGCGACGCGTTGGCGCGCAAGGTGGAATTGCGCGGGGAATTCAACCGCAGCCTGTTCTCGGCCAATGCCGCAAACGCTGCGAACTGGAGCGGGCAGCTCTATGCCGAAGTGGATGACGTCGAACCGTTGGCCTGGTCGTCGTGGGTGAAACCGCCGCCGGTCGCGGGCCGGATAGCGGGCCGCGCGTGGTTGCAGCTGGATCGCGGCAAATTCACCGAACTGACGTCGGACGTCGCCGTCCGTGGCGTGGACTGGTCGGCCGGCAGTGAGGGGCCCGCCGTGCGCGGCGGCTCGGCCCAGTTGCGCATACGGGGGCTGCCCGGCGATTTCATCCAGATTGACGGCATGCCGCTGGCGCGCAGCACCGGGGCGGCGGACGTATCGGTCAAGGGCGCGGTGCAGCAGTTGCGCGTCACGCTGCCCGGCGTGTTCGAAGAACCCACGCTGGCGGCGCGCGAACTGGCGCTGGATGCCCAGATCAAAGGCCCGAACGCGCAAGACTGGTTCGTGGACGTGGCGCAGCTGCACGTCGTCAACGACGACCTGGACGTGCGCTTGCAGGGCCAATGGCAGCGCGAAGGCAAGACGGCGGCGGGCAGCGTGGACATGCGCGGCACCATGGTGCGCGGCGCGATGCCGGCCATACACCGCTACCTGCCCCTGGAGGTTAATGCGGACGCCCGCGAGTGGCTGGCCACCGGCTTGCCGGCGGGCGAAATGCAGTCCGCCGCCATCACGCTTAAAGGGGACCTGGACGACTTCCCCTTCAATTCGCCGGGCGTCGGCGGGGAATTCGTCATTGCGGGTGCCTATGCCGGGGCCAAGGTCGATTACGCGCCGGCGCGTCCGCATCGCAAGGGTTGGCCCATGCTGGAGAACCTGTCGGGCAGTTTCCGCATCGACAAGGTGAGCTTGACGCTGGACAGCCCGGGCGGCGCCATTGCACGCACCGGACCGGGCCAGACGGTCACGCTGGGCGCCGTGACCGCGACGATTCCCGACATGGACCATAACGCTGAACTGCGGCTGGACGGCGAGGTCTCGGGTCCCGTGCCGGCCTATCTGGCGATGGCGGCGAATTCGCCATTGGGGGGGCTGCTGGACGGCGCCCTGGACGAAGCTCGCGGCACAGGCGATTGGCGCATGCCGCTGAAGCTGAAAGTGCCGTTGCTGAACACGGACGATACCCAGGTCCAGGGACGTATCGTGTTCGCGGACAATGCCTTCACCTTCATGCCCGAAATGCCCTTGCTGAGCCAGATGCACGGTGACCTTGAATTCTCGGAAAAGGGCGTGCAGGCCAAGGATATCCGCGCCCAATTCCTGGGTGGTCCGGTCAAGATTTCAGGCACGCTGGCGCAAAGTTCCGACGCCCTGCATTTCGACGGCACGCTGGCTGGCTCGGGGTTGTCGCAGCTGAGCAATGCGCCGTCCATGTCGCGCTTTAGCGGCAAGGCGGCCTACAGGGGCCGGGTGGGTTACCAGAAAGGCGGTTCGGTCGAGATTTCCATGGAGTCCGACTTGGCCGGCATGGCGATCGATATGCCGGCGCCAGTTGGAAAACCTGCGTCGTCGTCCCAATTGCTGAAGCTGCAATGGGCCGCGGCGCAGGACCGCGGCGCCAAGGGCCGCCGCTGGCTGACGGCCAGCCTGGGTGACAACGTCAATGCGCTGTTTGAACGCGATCCTGGCGATGGGGCGCCATCCTACTTCGCGCGGGGCGCGCTAGGCATCGGGCGTCCTGCCAGCCTGCCTGAACGCGGGATGAGCCTGAACGCCAGCCTGCCGGAGCTTGACCTGGACAGTTGGGAAACCGTGCTGGACGGGTTCGACACGCCTGCCGGCAAGGGCGGGGCCAAGAAACCGGCGGCGAAGGCCGTTTTCCCCGAACCCGAGCGCATCAGCCTGGCGACCGGCTTGCTGCGCGCCAGCAGCTACACCTTGAACGACCTGACGCTGTACGCCACCCGTCCCGGGCCGGCGCAGTGGCGGGTAGACGTCGCGTCGCGCCAGGCAACGGGGGCATTGGAATGGCAAGAGGCATCGGGCGCGATCGCGGGCCAGATCACCGCGCGCATGAAGCACCTGTCGTTCGGGGGCGCCGACGACACCAACGAAGCGGACAAGGCCCTCGCGTCTGGGAATGATCTGTCAGATATCCCGGCGATCGACCTGCAGGCCAAGGAGTTCTTCCTGTACGGCAAGAACGTGGGCGAACTTCAAGTGGTCGGCACCAATCTGGAGCGCGGCCGGCAATGGCGTCTGGACAAACTGTCGATCACCAACGACGCTGCGAACCTGAACGCCACGGGCAACTGGCGCCTGGAAGGACCCGACCGGGGACTGACCGTGGACGCCACGGCCAAGTTCGTCGACCTGGGCAAATTCATGACCCGGATCGGCTTCGAGAACATGGTATCCGGCGGTGAAGGCTCGGCGGTCGGCAAGGCGACCTGGCGCGATCTGCCCTGGACCCACAATGTGGCGGACGTGGCGGGCGAGGTGGATATCAGCCTGGACAAGGGCCGCTTCATGCATGTGAATTCCCGCACGGCGCGGCTGCTGGAACTGCTGTCGCTGCAATCGCTGCAGCGCTTGGCGCGGTTGGACGTCAATCCGACCAATCTGCTGCGCGACGGCTTCCCGTTCGACACTATCCGCGGGCGGGTGAAGATGGCGGACGGGCTGATGTCCACCGAAGGCTACAAGATCAGTGGGCCCGTGGCCGCGATTGTCCTGGCGGGCGGCGTCAATATCATCCGCGAGCGCTGGGATTTGAAAGCGGTGGTGATTCCCAACCTGGACGCCAGCGGCGCGGCCATGGTGACGGCGCTGGCTGTGAACCCGTTGATCGGCCTGGGCGCGTTTGTCACGCAATGGCTGCTCAAGCAGCCGCTGGCGCGGGCCATGACCATGGAGTATTCGGTGACCGGCAACTGGGACGACCCCCAGATCGAGCCGATCGACGGATCGGGCAAGGCGCCGGATAAACAGACGCCGCGGCCGGCCGGTTCGGCGGTGCCCCGCAACCGCATACCCCAACATATCGAGCACTGAAGCCACTTACTTTTTTACCCATGAAAAAACCGCCTGACGGCGGTTTTTTCATGGGGCAAGACCTGTCTTACTTCTTCTTCATCATGTCGAAGAATTCGGCGTTGGTCTTGGTGGCGCGCATCTTGTCCAGGATGAATTCCATGGACTGCACTTCATCCATGTCGTGGATGAACTTGCGCAGCACCCAGACCTTTTGCAGCAGGTCAGGGGCGATCAGCAGTTCTTCGCGACGGGTGCCCGACTTGTTCAGGTTGATCGACGGGTAGACGCGCTTTTCAGCCAGACGGCGCTCAAGGTGGACTTCGGAGTTGCCCGTGCCCTTGAATTCTTCGTAGATGACTTCGTCCATGCGGCTGCCGGTTTCGATCAGCGCCGTACCCAGGATGGTCAGCGAACCGCCTTCTTCCAGGTTGCGGGCTGCGCCGAAGAAGCGCTTGGGGCGTTGCAGGGCGTTGGCGTCCACACCGCCGGTCAGCACCTTGCCGGAGGCCGGCACCACGGTGTTGTAGGCGCGGGCCAGACGGGTGATCGAGTCCAGCAGGATCACGACGTCTTTCTTCATTTCGACCAGGCGCTTGGCCTTTTCGATGACCATTTCAGCCACTTGCACGTGACGGGTAGCGGGTTCGTCGAAGGTCGACGCCACCACTTCGCCGCGCACCGTGCGTTGCATTTCGGTCACTTCTTCCGGGCGTTCGTCGACCAGCAGGACGATCATGACCGCGTCGGGGTAGTTGGTGGTGATGGCATGCGCAATGTGCTGCATCATCACCGTCTTGCCCGACTTGGGGCTGGCGACGATCAGGCCGCGCTGGCCCATGCCGATCGGGGCGAAAACGTCCAGGATACGGCCGGTGAGGTTCTCTTCGCTCTTGATGTCGCGTTCGAGGCGCATCGTCCGGTTCGGGTGCAGCGGCGTCAAGTTCTCGAACATGATGCGATGCTTGATCGCTTCGGGCGCCACGCCATTGACCTTGTCCACCTTGACCAGGGCGAAGTATCGCTCGCCATCTTTCGGCGTGCGGACTTCACCTTCGATCGAGTCGCCGGTGTGCAGGTTGAAACGGCGGATCTGCGACGGCGAGATGTAGATGTCGTCCGTGCTGGCCAGATACGAGGTCTCGGGCGAGCGCAGGAAACCGAAGCCGTCGGGCAGGACTTCCAGGACGCCGTCGCCAAAGATCTGCTCGCCTTGCTTGGCGCGCCGTTTCATGATGGCGAACATCAGTTCCTGCTTGCGCAGGCGGTTGGCGTTCTCGATTTCCAGGCCAGCGGCCATTTCCAGCAGCTGCGAGACATGCAGCGCCTTCAGTTCGTTGAGGTGCATCGCGGTGATTGGTGGGGGAAAAGTAAAGGAGGGCTCTGGCGGCGCGCCACGGACGGGCTCGCGCGGTCTTGAATGAGCGCCGCCTCCAGGGCGGCGCCTTCGTTCACAGCACGCAGTTTACAACGCGCCGTCCAGGAATGCGGTGAGTTGCGACTTCGACAGCGCGCCAACTTTGGTGGCGGCGGCTTGGCCGTCTTTAAAGAGCATAAGGGTCGGGATGCCGCGGATGCCATATTTGGTGGCGGTACCCTGGTTTTCGTCCACGTTCAGCTTCGCGATCGTCAGGCGACCTGCGTACTCGGTGGCGACTTCTTCCAGGATCGGGGCAATCATCTTGCAGGGGCCACACCAGGCAGCCCAGTAGTCCACCAGCACCGGCTGGCCGGATTTCAACACATCGGCATCGAAGCTTGCGTCACTGACGTTCTTGATTTGGTCGCTCATGATGGTGATTCTCGGTTCGGCAGCAAAAGGCGCGTAAAAAGGGACGCGCCTTGCCGTTGTTCTTGTATGTGGAATGGATTAAAGCATACCACTGTCAATAACAACAGGCATACCACTGTTAATAACAACAGGGTTTGCTGGTTTTGTGTAGGATGTTGCGGCGCAGTCGTCGTGATCCGGGTGATTGAACCCTGGCGCGCTGGCTGTGACTGTCATCATCCTACCGAATTCGGAGTTGGTCAGGTCGTGCGCATCCCACTGGGAGCCGCGCAGAATCTAGGCTTATCCGTAAAATGTCGGTTTTTTTCCACAGATGTTGGGGATAACTTGGCCACTCCACGTTACACCGAGGCGTCCATTCGCGTCCTGAAGGGGCTGGAGCCCGTGCGCCAGCGCCCGGGCATGTACACCCGCACCGAAAACCCGCTGCACGTCGTGCAAGAGGTCATTGATAACGCCGCAGACGAGGCCCTGGCCGGCTACGGCAAACAGATACAGGTCACGCTGCACATTGACGGCAGCGTGTCCGTCGAGGACGACGGGCGGGGCATTCCCGTCGGCCTGCACCCCGAAGAAGGCGCTCCCGTCGTGGAGCTGGTCTTCACGCGTCTGCATGCAGGCGGCAAGTTCGACAAGGCGGGCGGCGGGGCCTATGCGTTTTCCGGCGGCCTGCACGGCGTGGGCGTGTCCGTCACCAATGCGCTGTCCACCCGGCTGGAAGTGGTGGTGTGGCGCGACGGCGCGGTCAGCCGCCTGGTCTTCAAGGGCGGAGATGTTGCCGAACCGCTGGCGCCGTACGACCAGGGCGGCCGCAAGAAGTCGGGCACCCGCGTGCGCGTCTGGCCGGACGCGAAATACTTCGACAGCCCCAACATTCCGTTGGGCGAGCTGACGCACTTGCTGCGCAGCAAGGCCGTGCTGCTGCCCGGCGTCAAGGTCACGCTGGTCAACGAGAAATCCGGCGACACCAAGACCTGGCAATACCAGGACGGCCTGCGCGGCTATCTGGCCGAAGCACTGACCGGCGCTGAACTGATGGTGCCGTTCTTCGAAGGCCAGCAGTACGCCGGCGCCGACCACGAGAACTTCGCCGAAGGCGAGGGCGCGCAATGGGTGGTGGCCTGGACCGAAGACAGCAACGCCGTGCGCGAGTCGTACGTCAACCTGATCCCCACGCCAGCTGGCGGGACTCACGAATCGGGGCTGCGCGAAGGCCTGTTCGGCGCGGTGAAGGGCTTTGCCGAATTGCACAGCCTGCTGCCCAAGGGCGTGAAGCTGCTGCCTGAAGACGTGTTTGCCCGCGCCAGCTTCGTGCTGTCGGCCAAGGTGCTTGACCCGCAATTCCAGGGCCAGATCAAAGAACGTCTGAACAGCCGCGACGCGGTGCGCCTGGTGGGCGGCTTTTCCAAGAGCGCGCTGGACCTCTGGCTGCACAGCAACGTCGAATACGGCAAGAAACTGGCTGAATTGGCGATCCGCCAAGCCCAGGCGCGCCAACGGTCCGCGCAAAAGGTCGAAAAGCGCAAGAGTTCGGGCGTGGCGGTGTTGCCCGGCAAGCTGACCGATTGCGAATCCAGCGACGCGACCCGCACCGAAGTCTTTCTGGTCGAGGGCGATTCAGCGGGCGGTTCCGCCAAGATGGGCCGAGACAAGGAATTCCAGGCCATCCTGCCGCTGCGAGGCAAGGTGCTGAATTCCTGGGAAGTGGATCGCGACCGTCTCTTCGCCAACAATGAAATCCATGACATTTCGGTCGCGATCGGCGTGGATCCGCACGGCCCCGGCGATACGCCGGACCTGTCGGGCCTGCGCTATGGCCGCATCTGCATCCTGTCCGACGCCGACGTCGACGGTTCGCACATCCAGGTGCTGCTGCTGACCTTGTTCTACAAGCACTTCCCCAAGCTGGTCGAAGCCGGGAACGTGTACGTGGCCAAGCCGCCGCTGTTCCGCCTGGACGTGCCGGCGCAGGGCAAGCGCCCGGCCCGCAAGATCTACTGCCTGGACGAAGGCGAGCTTGAAGCCGCGCAGGATAAACTGCGCAAGGAAGGCGTGCGGGAAGGCGCCTGGGCGGTCAGCCGCTTCAAGGGCCTGGGCGAAATGAACCCGGAGCAGTTGTGGGAAACCACGATGAACCCGGATACCCGCCGCTTGCTGCCTGTGGGCTATGGCGACCAGACCCCCGAAGACACCACCCGCATGTTCGACATGCTGATGGGCAAGGGGGAATCTTCGCAACGCCGCGCCTGGATCGAAGAAAAGGGCAACCTGGCTGAGCTGGATATCTGATGACGTCCGCCACAGCCGGCCAAGCCCGGATGACGGTCGACATGACCGCCGACGACTACGCGGAATTCGCGGCCTACGTGTACAAACGGCCCGAATTGCGGCGTCGCCGGTACCGCTCCCACCTGCGTTTCGCGGTCCTGATGATCGTGGCCTTGCTGGCCTACCTGATCTGGCAGACCTGGGACGGCAAGGGGCCGGACTGGGGACGGATACTGCCCGTGTACTTCGAAGGGCTGGGGGTGGGGCTGGGCATCCTTGCGCTGCTGGCGCTGGCCTACGAGTTCGCGCTGCCGCCGCTGGTCAGGATGAACACGCGCCGGATGCTGAAAAAGCAGCCGGACGACCTGTTCCTGGGCCGGCATCAGCTGGACTTCGGGGCCGAGGGCATCCTGGACACGACCGCCAGCGCCTCGGGGCGCATGGAATGGTCCGATATCCGCCGGGTTGAAGAAACCCCGCAGCATCTATACGTCATCCTGGGCACCTTGCAGGGCGTGATCATTCCCAAGCGCGGCCAGGACGCCGCTACGTTGGAGGCGGTGCGCGCCCAGTTGCGCGCGCATGTCGCCGACACGCAGCTGGCGCCGTCCGCTTGAGGCGCACTGACGCCGTTTCGATGAATTTGTCTACTTGAACCATCATGACCGACAGCAATCAACCCGGCTTATTCGACCCCACCCCGCCTGACGGCGATGGCGACGCCAACGCGGCCATCACGCTATCGCGTTACGCCGAGCAGGCCTATCTGGACTACGCGGTTTCCGTTGTGCGCGGCCGCGCCTTGCCGGATGTCGGCGACGGGCAGAAGCCCGTGCAGCGCCGCATCCTGTTCGCCATGCAGGCCATGGGCCTTGCCGCGGGCGCCAAGCCCGTGAAGTCCGCGCGCGTCGTGGGCGACGTGCTCGGTAAATACCACCCGCACGGCGACCAGGCCGCCTACGACGCCATGGTGCGCATGGCGCAGGATTTTTCGCTGCGTTATCCGCTGATCGACGGTCAGGGCAACTTCGGTTCGCGCGACGGCGACAACGCCGCCGCGATGCGATACACCGAGGCCCGTCTGACGCCTATCGCCAAGCTGTTGCTGGACGAGCTGGACGAGGGCACGGTGGACTTCGTGCCCAACTACGACGGCAGCCAGCAAGAGCCGCAGATGCTGCCGGCCCGCTTGCCGGTGATGCTGCTGAATGGCGCGTCGGGCATCGCGGTCGGCATGGCCACCGAAATCCCGTCGCACAACTTGCGTGAAGTGGCTCAGGCCTGCGTGGCGCTGATCAAGCAGCCGCAATTGCCGGATGCGGAACTGCACGCCATGATCCCCGGCCCTGACTTCGCCGGCGGCGGCCAGATCATCACGCCCGCTGCGGATATCGCGCAGATCTACGGCGGGGGACGGGGTTCGCTGAAGGTGCGCGCGCGCTGGCAGTTCGAGGAAATGGCGCGCGGCCAATGGCAACTGGTGATCACCGAACTGCCGCCGGGCACGTCGGGCCAGAAGGTCCTGGAAGAGATCGAGGAAATCACCAACCCCAAGGTCAAGTCGGGCAAGAAGAGCCTGACGCCCGAGCAGACGCAGGCCAAGGCGGTCATGCTGAACCTGCTGGACGCCGTTCGCGACGAATCCGGCAAGGACGCCGCAGTGCGCCTCGTCTTCGAACCGAAGACCTCGCGCGTGGACCGCGACGAATTCGTCAACACGCTGCTGGCGCAAACCAGCATGGAAAGCAGTTCGTCGATCAACCTGGTGTGCATCGGCACCGACGGCCGGCCGCGCCAGAAGGGCCTGCGCGACATCCTGGTCGAATGGGTGGCATTCCGCACCAACACGGTCGTGCGCCGCACGCGTTTCCGCCTGGACAAGGTCACCGACCGCATCCATGTGCTGGAAGGCCGCATGCTGGTCTACCTGAACGTGGACGAAGTCATTCAAACGATCCGCGAATCCGACGAGCCACGCGCCGCGCTGATGGAACGCTTCAAGCTGTCCGAACGCCAGGCCGAGGACATCCTGGAAATGCGCTTGCGCCAACTGGCCCGTCTTGAAGGCTTCAAGATCGAGCAGGAATTGGCCGATAAGCGCAAGGATCAGATCTCGTTGCAAGAGCTGCTGGACAATCCGTCGACGCTCAAGCGCCTGCTGATCAAGGAAATCGAGGCCGACGCCAAGCAGTACGGCGATGACCGCCGCACGCTGATCGAGACGGCCGAACGCGCCGTGCTGGAAACCAAGGTGCTGGACGAACCCGTCACCGTCGTCGTGTCGCAAAAGGGCTGGCTGCGCGCTCGCCAGGGCCATGGCCACGATGCCTCGCAATTCGGCTTCAAGCAGGGCGACGACCTGTACGGCGCCTTTGAATGCCGCACTACCGATACGCTGATCGCAATGGGCGACAACGGCCGGGTGTATTCCGTGCCGGTCGGCGGGCTGCCCTCGGCGCGTGGCGACGGCCAGCCGGTCACCACCATGATCGACCTGGAATCCGGCACGCGCATCGTGCATACCATCGCCGCGGCGCCCGATACGCGTTGGCTGCTGGCCACGCGTGGCGGCTACGGCTTTGCAGCGAAGCTGTCCGACATGGTCAGCCGCCAGCGCGCCGGCAAGCAGTTCATCACGCTGGAAGAGGGCGACCAAATGCTGCGCCCGGTGCCGTTGTTCGAGGGCGCCACGCAGTTGGCGTTGCTGTCGGCCAAGGGCAAGTTCCTGGTCTTCGGCCTGGACGAGTGCAAGTCCCTGTCCGGCGGCGGACGCGGCACGATCCTGATGGGCCTGGATGCCTCGGACAAGTTGGACCAGACGGTGCCGATCGGCGCCCGTGGCCTGCGCGCCACGGGTATCTACCGCAATAAGGTGACCGAGGACATCCTGGTCGGCGACGCGCTGGCCCCCTATGTGGGCAAGCGCGCACGCAAGGGCCGCCAGTTGGATGTGCGCCCCAAGCAGCCAGTGTTGTCGCCCGTACTGGGGTGATGGCGCGTCGGGGGGGGGGGG
>NZ_JBHFII010000055.1:44829-49496 GCF_057334215.1 Achromobacter maghribensis
GGGGTGATGGCGCGTCGGCGGCGCAATCGGGCCTTCGCCGATTGCGCCGATGGGCGATAAGAAAAGGGCGGGCCGGATGGCCCGCTTTTTTCTTGACCGGATTCCGCACATTGCTATTTAATAGATAGATCAGTCAGTCTATTAATAAGCGATGCGCAAAACCGATCCCATCAAACAGCAGGAACGTCGCCTCCACATCCTGGAGGCGGCGGCGTACTGCTTCGCCGAACACGGCTTCCACGCGACCTCGACCGCGCAGATCTGCAAACGGGCCGCGATGAGCCCGGGCAACCTTTTCCATTACTACGCCAGCAAGGCCGACATCATCGAAGCGCTGATCGCGTCCGACACCGACGACATCCGGTTGCGGATGCGGGCCGCGGGCGCAGCGCCGGATGCGTGCCAGGCGCTGCGGGAGTGGGTCGACGGGCAACTGGCGCTGTATCGGGATCCGGCGTTTGTACGCCTGGGCATGGAGGTGCTGGCCGAGGCGGTGCGCAACCCCCGTGTACATGCGTTGGTGATGGCGAACGAGGCCGAGCGCAAGACCGGCCTGTTGACCCTGCTTGCGGCGGTCTGGAAAGGGCGGGAGGCCCCACGGCCGTTGGCGCAGATGGCGGACACGTTGTTGTTGCTGCTTGATGGCGTCTACAGCCGCTCGGTGGTGGACCCGGCTTTCGGCGCCGAGGCTGCCGCCAGTTTGCTGGACCAGGCCCTGGAATGCAGTCTGCCGCCCGCCACGGCACCGCGAGACCCCGCGCCACGCCGCCGCCAGGCGGCGAAGGGCCGCGCATGACCGTCGCTGCTCAATCCCATGCCGCCACTGAACCGTCCGGCCGCCTGGCCCATGTGGACGCGCTGCGCGGCTTTGCGCTCTTTGGCATCCTGATCGTGAACATCGGCGTGTTCTCGTCGCCGTTTTATGGCGCGGGCATTACCGACCCGGCCTATTCCCGTCCGTTGGACGTGGTCGTGCGCTGGGTGATCGCATGGTTGTTCGAGACCAAGTTCTACCTGCTGTTTTCCTTCCTGTTCGGCTATAGCTTCACGTTGCAGATGGCGGCGGCCGAGCGCAGCCAGGCCGCCTTTGCGCCGCGCTTCCTGCGGCGTCTGGCCGGGCTGGCGTTGCTGGGTGCGGCGCATGCCGTGCTGTTCTATCAAGGCGACATCCTGCTGACCTATTCGTTGTTGGGCCTGGGGCTGTTGTGTTGCCGGCGGATGGCGCCCAAGCGCGCGCTGCACGCCGCGTTGTGGTTGATCGTGCTGGCCTCGGTGGCGTGGGCGATTCTGGGGGCCTTGGGTTTCCTGGATCCCGTGCCCGCCGGCTACCAGGCGCTATATAAAGCGGAAGCGCTGGCCTCCATCGAGGCCTACCGCGGCACCATCGCCACGACGATCGCGCAGCACATCCAGGAATTGACCGCGAGCGTCTGGTTCACGGTCCTGTTCGTGCAGGGCCCATTCGTCTTTGCGATGTTCCTCGCGGGCTATGCGCTGGGCCGGCGCGAGGCGTTGGCGAATCCTTGGCGGCAGCCTCGCGTGCTGGGCCTGCTGTGCGCACTCGGATTGTTGCCGGGGTTGGCCGGGTCGGCGTTGTACGCCACGTCGTCGCTACCGTTCGCCGGTGGCACCTGGGAACTTCCCGGGTTGGCGGCGGACTTGCTGACCGCGCCGTTGCTCAGCATGTCTTACGCCGCCGCCTTCCTGCTGGCCCTGCGGACCAGGGCGCTTGGATTCGTTGGCATCTGGCTGGCGCCGGCGGGCCGGATGGCGCTGACCAACTACCTGATGCAGTCGGTCGTTTGCGCTTTCCTGTTCACGGGCTGGGGCTTGCGGCTGTTTGCGTCGGTGTCGCCGCTGGCGGCCACCGGCATCGCGGTGGCCATTTTCGCGGCGCAACTGCCGTTGTCGGCCTGGTGGCTGCGCCGGCATGCCTATGGCCCGGTGGAATGGTTCCTGCGCGCGCTTACCATCGGGACGTTGCCGCCCTGGCTGCGCGCGCGCGCGCAGTGATCAGGCCGATCGGGCACGCAGCCGCCCGATCGCGGCGCCGCCGTCCCGCCTGCCTTGCCGCATCCACATGCCGGCCAACAGCAGCAACGCGGGCAGGTAGACCCAATGGTCCGACCAGCGCCCCGGATTCGGCGCTTTGACCTCCAGCACGTCCCAGCCTTGCTCCCAGCCCGAGCGCTGGGCGCGGCTGCCGAACCGGACGCCGCCGATCTGGGTCTGGTCGCCCAGGCTCATCAGCGTCACACCGGCCTCGGCCAGGCGCCGGCGTCCGGCGTCTGGCGCGTCGGCGCCGGTTTCCAGCGCCGGCAGGGCAACCGCGACGGTCTTGGTCAGCTCATCGCCTTCCAGGTTTATTCCGCGCAGCACCACGGTCAGGCGGCCGTTGTCCGGCAGCGCGCCGGCGATTGTCTGCATGTCGGCGGCGGGACGGCTTTCGTATTGCGGCGCAAGGTGGTCCATGAACCAGTCGGGACGGAACAGCATGAACGTCGCAAGCAGCAGCACCGCCACCTCGGGCCAGGTGCACCGCGTGCGGAACCACCGCATGGTGGCTGCGGCAAAGGTCAGGGACGCCAACGTCGCGCCGGCCACGACCAGCGCCAATTCCCAGCCGTAGTCGACGTCGATCAGCAGCAGGGTCGGATTGAACACGAACATGAACGGCAGGATGGCGGTGCGCGCGGCGTAAGTGACCCCCTGGATGCCGGTCTTGATCGGGTCTTCGCCCGATATCGCCGCCGCCGCGAACGTGGCCAGGCCCACCGGCGGCGTGATGTCGGCCATGATGCCGTAATAGAACACGAACATGTGCACCGCGATCAGCGGGATGACCAGGCCGTTTTGCGCGCCCAGTTCCACGACCACCGGCGCCATCAATGTCGCCATCAGGATGTAGTTCGCGGTCGTGGGCATGCCCAGGCCCAGGACCAGGCAGACCAGCGCGGTGAAGATCAGCATCAGCAGGACATTGCCCATCGACACCAGTTCGACGAAGGCGGTCATGCGCAGGCCCAGGCCGGTCAACGTGATGGCGCCGACGATCAGGCCGGCCGTGCCGCACGCGATCGCGATGCCGATCATGTTGCGCGCGCCATCCTGCAGGCCGCCGATGGCGTCACGCCAGCCCTGGCGCCATGCCGGGGCCGCGTCCTGCTTGCGGAACCAGGCGATCAGGGGGCGCTGGGTCACCATCTGGAACAGCATCGCCGTCGCAGCCCAGAAAGCGGAGAGGCCTGCGGACAGTTCCTCCACGCTCAGGCACCACACCAGGATGCCGATCGGGATCAGGAAATACAGCCCGGCGCGCACGGTGGGCCAAGGCTGGGGCCGCACGGGATGATTGACGTCGATGTCCTGCGGCAGGTCAGGATGCGCCGCGGCGACACGCAGCAGCCACAGGTAGAGCGCCGCCAGGATCGCAAGCAACACCCAGATGGCCGCGGCGCCCGCCAGTGCCTGCACGCCGGTGCCGATCCAATAGGCCGCGCCCATCACCAGCAGCGTGCCGCTGATGCCCATGCCCCATCCCGCCAGCTTCTGCAGCGGCGTGCGGGCGGGCCCTGCGGCCATCATCGGCTGGATGCCCAACTTCAGCGCTTCAAGATGGACGATGTAGAACAGCGCGATGTAGGAGATCGAGGCCGGCAGGATCGCGTGGCGGATGATGTCCGTGTAGGGGATGCCGACGTATTCGATCATCAGGAACGCGGCTGCACCCATGACCGGCGGCATGATCTGGCCGTTGACGGATGACGCGGTTTCAATCGCGCCCGCCCGCACGCCGCCATAGCCGGCCTTCTTCATGAGGGGGATCGTGAAGATCCCGCCGGTGACCACATTGGCCACCGACGACGCCGACACCAGGCCGTTGACCGCGGATGACACGACGGCCACCTTGGCCGGTCCGCCTCGCAGATGGCCCAGCAGCGCAAACGAGACCTGCATCATGTAGTTGCCGGCGCCGCACTTGTCCAGCATCGACCCCAGCAGCACGAAGATGAAGATGTACGACACCGACACACCCAGCGCAACGCCATACACGCCTTCGGTGGTCAGCCACATGTGCGACATCAGACGTTCGATCGATGCGCCGCGGTGGGCCAGCACATCCGGCAACCAGGGGCCCGCCAGCGCGTAGGCCACGAAAACCAGCCCCAGCACGGTCATGGGCAGGCCGAGCGCGCGGCGCGTGACTTCCAGCAGCAGCGCCAGGCCAATGGCTGCGGTGGCCACATCCATCGGCGTCGGCTGCCCGGGGCGGCCGGCCAATTCGTTATAGAAGACGTACAGATAGCTGCCGCAAAAGCCGGCGGCCAGCGCCAGGACCCAGTCATACCAGGGCATGCGGTCGCGCGCGGAGCGTTTGCTGGCCGGATACGCCAGATAGCCCAGGAACATCGCAACGCCCAGATGCAGCGCGCGCGCCTCGGTGTCGTTGAAGATGCCCCAATTGAATGAGAACGGCAGCGGCGACGCATACCAGAGTTGGAAGAAGGACCAGATCAGCGCGCCCGCGGCCAGCGTGGCGCCGGCGACACCGCCCACGTTGCGGCCTCCGCGGTCGGCGTCGGCGACAAGCTGTTCCAGGTCCGGGGCCGGCGTGTGCGGCTCTTTTGTCATGAAATTCCCCTACGTATCATGGCGCGGGGGGGGGG